>NZ_JASDDE010000003.1:0-141760 GCF_030407565.1 Pseudoalteromonas sp. APC 3694 | reverse complement strand
AGATCTGATCACCGCAAGGGCATTTAGTTCCATTTCTTATGTGCAGCTCAGGTTACTTAGCCAATTAGACAATATCTCAAAAAATTCATCAGGCAATATTATGCTGCTTAATAAAGACAGCTATTGGTTATTTGGAGCTACCAATAAGCAATGGTCATTTATGTTTGCTAACAAACCGCAACATCGTTTTAAAGATCAGCAGCCACACATATGGCAAAGCATGCAAACCCAAGCGAATGAAATTATTGAAAATGAAAACAATGTTTATATTTATGAGCACTTAACTTTATTAAACGACATGTTGCTCCCAAATAATATCGCTAATAGCCTAATAAACAGACCCGAATGGACATTAATAAATAAAGTCCCGCTGGCTAAAATAGAGAGTGAGTTTAGTAGCTTAAAGAAACTTATTATCGCTCTTTATCTTGGTATTATGACGTTAATGATATTTGTTATTTATACTTTTGCCATAAACACAATTAAAAGAAGAAAATATCAAGCCAAAGTAGAAAACTATGCTTATTTTGACAGTTTAACAGGGCTTTATAACCGCCGTATTTTTTTGGAGCAGCTTGATTTAGAAATCATAAAAGCAACGCAGCTTTCCTGCCCTTTGGTACTTATGTACCTTGATTTAGATTACTTTAAACCCATCAATGATGAATTAGGCCATGGTGCAGGTGATGAAGTTCTTAAAGAGGTGGCGATTCGCATCAAAAGTTGTTTACGACAACAAGACATTATTGCGCGCATTGGAGGAGATGAATTTGCAGCAATTCTTCCTCAGTTAAACGATAAAAAAGCAATAGCGGATATTGCAGAGCGAATTATCACAAGTATTAACACCCCCTTTACTATTTTTGATCAGCAATGCAGCTTAGGTATAAGCATTGGTATTGCAACCAGCGCGTCAGAAACTCAAACCAGCATTAAGCTTAAAACACAGGCAGACCAAGCACTTTATGAAGCTAAAAACTCTGGCAGAAACTGTTATCGCTTTTCCAAATAAACATTTTAAATTTAGTATTTTATAAATTTAAAATAAGCTTTGAAGCGAATACTTTTTTAAGGCATTAATTATCACTTTAAGTTCTAGCTTTAGCGATTAACATAGTTGGAGTTTTATTATATAGTGGGGTTAAGAATTCATTGCATAGTAATGCATTAAGATTCATTCATTAAATTAACTATTCAAATTTATCAAATAAATAACATATCAAGTGCAGTCTATGTGTCTTCTATTTAGTCATACAAACAATAAATGTAAAAACAGCTTTATTTCAAATCAAAATTTTAAAAACGAGGCATTCTCATGTTATCAAAACGCATAATTCCTTGTTTAGATGTAAAAGATGGACAGGTCGTTAAAGGGGTTAAATTTAAAGGCCACGAAGTGGTTGGCGATGTACTTACCCTAGCTAAAGCCTACAGCGAAGCCGGTGCTGATGAACTGGTGTTTTACGAGATCAGTGCAAGTGTTGAAAAACGCTTACTCGATGTTAATTGGGTTGAAAACATTGCCCGCCATATCGATATTCCATTTTGTGTAGCGGGTGGCATTAAGTCGGTAGCCGATGCAGCGCGAGTACTTGAACGCGGCGCTGACAAAATCAGTATTAATAGCCCTGCAATTGCGCGTCCAGAGCTAATTAAAGAATTACATGATGAGTTTGGCAAGCAGTGTGTAGTTGTTGGTATTGATAGCTTTTACGATGAAACAACCGGTGAATACTTAGTGTATCAGCTTACTGGCGATCCTAATGCGTCAAGCCGCACCCGATATAAAACCGAAGAATGGGTTAAACGCGTGCAAGACTTAGGTGCTGGCGAAATTGTTTTAAACTGTATGAACCAAGATGGCGTTCGTAATGGTTACGACAACGAGCAACTAAGCAAAATACGCGAGCTATGCGACATTCCTTTAATCGCCTCAGGGGGCGCAGGCAGCATGCAAGATTTTGTTGATGTATTTAAACAAAGCAAAGTAGATGGTGCACTCGCAGCCAGCGTTTTTCATAAAAACGTGATTAACATTGGCGAACTAAAACAATTTTTAATCGATAACCAAGTGGCAGCCAGATTATGCTAGTAACGCAAGAAAACCTAACTCAAGTTGATTTCGCAAAAAGCGAGATGATCCCTGCCATTGTTCAAGATGCACGCTCTGGCGTTATTTTAATGCAAGGTTTTATGAATAGCGAAGCGCTTGCTGTCACGCTTGAAAGTAATAAGGTTACTTTTTATTCGCGTTCTAAATCGCGTTTATGGACCAAAGGCGAGTCATCAGAAAACTACTTAAACGTGGTCTCTGTGCATACAGATTGCGACTACGATTCAATTTTAGTATTGGCAAACCCAGAAGGGCCAACATGCCATTTAGGCACGCAAAGCTGTTTTGGCGATGCTGCAAAACCAAGCTTAAGCTTTTTCGCGCAACTTGAAGATGTGATTGTTGCACGTAAAAATGACGATCCAGCTAAAAGCTACACCGCGTCTTTATTTGCTGAAGACTTAAGCCGCAGCTGCCAAAAAGTAGGTGAAGAAGGCGTTGAAGTGGCGCTTGCGGCAATGAAACACGACAACAATGAGCTTACTAACGAATCGGCTGACTTGTTATATCACTTAATTGTGTTACTACAGCGCCAAGGCTTAGAGCTCACCGATGCAGTTACTTGCCTACAAGGGCGTCATAAGTAAAACCGCCTGTTACTGTGTGCGCTATTTTGTGGCGCACTCAGTATGTTAAAACCATAAATTCACTTTAAATTACACCTTGCGAATAGCATTTACTCCCTCCCTTGGGTATTCTTTAACTAGGGTCTGTTGACCTTTGCGGATTAAAATTTGTTCAAACTAGGGGCGGTTTAATCGCGGCGCGAGGTTTGCAACCTAGTGGGCTAAGTCAAAACCGAACAACAAAGAGTAAATCGCCCCTAGGCAGAACCCGAAGGGCAGCGCCTGTTTGGCATTGATGCTGCGTTATCACCTATTTATGGGGAATAACCACACTACATAGGCTCTGCCTTGCCTAAATACCAAACAGACTGCTGCAAATTCAACCTTGAAAGGTCAATAGACCCTAATGTTCAAGGAATAGCTATTACAAAAGGATAGCGCATTATGAAAACCTATATATCGCTGGTATTAACTGGCCTAATTTTATCTGGCTGTAGCAGTTTAACCACTGAGCAAAAAGCTAAACTAGATAACCTAACTCCCTGCGAAAAAATGGATGGGCTGATTGCCGCCTATGACAATCGCTTTGAAGCGTTAAAAGACACCAAAGTAAAAACACCTTATTTAGATGTGTGGAGCGCAAAGTACAACGTATTTGGCAATAACTGCCAAGTAACCAGCTTTAACAATCAAACCGTGACCTATCGCTGTCAAGAAAACTACAAAGACCAACAACAAGCCGTTGCCATGCATCAACAAGCCGTTGAGCTCACTCGCCAATGTTTAACAAAAAATAGCAACTGGTTAGAAACACAAAAAGAGTCGGAAACCTCTCTGCGCACCACCTTTGTACTTGATGATAAGTCGCCGGTTATTTCTGTTTATACCAGCAAAACCTTATCAAAAATTAAAACCTGGTCTACCTCGTTAGAAGTAGGAAAGCCCGTCGCCACTAAATAATAACGAGAGAATGTATGCGCCAAACACCCAGTAAACAATCCACTCATTTAAAAACAGACTGTATCGGTGAATGTTATAGAATGAATAGCTACTGTACTGGGTGCGGGCGCACAAGTGACGAAATATTCGACTGGATTATTTTAACCGATGAGCAAAAGCAAGCTATATTGGCCTCCCCTCGTGAAGACGCCAAAAAAGACTAGCTTAAATTTATAACCATTAAGGTGCATTACGTTGTGATGGGTCACGTTTAAAGTCTTTGCTTAATTGCTTAGGGTCTAACGCTTCACGTTGTTTGCTAGCACCTTCTGCCCACCAAATTAATTGATTAAAGGTGCGCGAAAAATAGCTATCCCATGATGTTTGCTCTGCCGCATTATTTGCGTCACCACTTTCAATAAACACATCCTGTGCTTTTGGTACATGGATCATTGCTGATACCGGCAAACAGCCCAGTTCACTTAAAAAGCTGCGCATGCCAACAGCAGCGCGCACGCCGCCCCACTGCCCTGCAGAATAGGTAACAATTGCGCTGGGTTTATAGCCAAATAACGAGCTTCCAAAATGGTTAAGCAAATTAGCGAGTGCTGGGCTCATCGAATGATTATATTCAGGGCTCACCATAACAAAGCCATCGCTGGCTTTAATTTTTGCTGCTAAATCATCAAGTTGTTTAGGTACCTCAGCCTGCGTATAGGCAAAGTGCGGTTTAAACACAGGGTTTAAATCGTAATCGAGCGGATCAATAAGCTCTATTTCGTGTTCAGAGTAGTGCTCAAGCAAACAACGCTCACATGCTTTTGCTACTCTCTCCCCTAAACGCGCAGGCTTAGGTGGGCTACTTTTTCTAACCGAACCGAGAAAAATTAAAAATTTCATGTATCTGCACTCCTTTTTGATTACAAAAATAAATACCTCAAAAAAGTTTGAGGTATTTACTGTACAATTTAGGCCTTATCAAGCGCTTGGCTTACATCGGCAATAATGTCATCAATGTTTTCAATACCCACAGATAAACGAATTAAATCGCGGCTAACGCCCGCATTGGCCAGTTCTTCATCATTTAATTGGCGGTGCGTGGTAGATGCAGGATGACACGCCAGCGATTTAGCATCGCCGATATTTACCAAACGTAAAATCATATTAAGGGCATCAATAAAGCGCATACCGGCTTCAAGGCCACCGGCAATGCCAAAACTTAAAATACCTGACGCCTTACCGTTGGTAATTTTTTGGCTCATTTCGTTATATGGGCTTGATTTTAATCCCGCGTAATTAACCCAAAGCACCTTTGGATGGCTCTCTAAATATTCAGCAATTTTTTGCGCGTTTTCGCAGTGGCGATCCATTCTTAGCCCTAACGTTTCAAGGCCAATTAAAATATCAGAGGCGTTTTTAGGCGCAAGCGCCGCACCGGTATTTCTAAGGGGTACAACGCGACAACGTCCAATAAACGCCGCCTCAGCAAACGCATCGGTATACACTACATTATGGTACGACGGATCAGGCTCGTTCATCATCGCAAAACGGGTGGCATTGGCTTTCCAGTCAAACTTGCCCGAATCAACAATCATGCCGCCAATCGCGGTACCATGGCCGTTAATGTATTTAGTGAGTGAGTGCACCACAATATCGGCACCTAACTCAAATGGACGACACAGATACGGCGTAGCCACGGTGTTATCTACAATTAAAGGCACCCCTTTGCTGTGGGCAATTTTCGCAAGGCGAGCAATATCGACAATATTCCCAGCTGGGTTACCAATTGATTCGCAAAAAACCGCACGCGTGTTTTTATCAATGGCGTTTTCAAAGCCGTCAAAATCATCGGCTTTAATCATTCGCGCTTCTATACCTTGGCGCGGCAAGCTGTGAGCAAATAAGTTATAAGTACCGCCATACACTTGGCTGGTGCTTACAATATTAGTGCCCACTTCACATAAACATTGAATTGCATAAGTAATTGCTGCCATACCCGAGGCCACAGCCAGCGCACCAATGCCGCCTTCCATCGCGGCAATACGCTGCTCAAGTACCGCATTGGTTGGGTTCATAATGCGGGTATAAATATTACCAGGGACTTTTAAATCAAATAAATCAGCGCCATGCTGCGTATTATCAAAGGTGTACGAAGAGGTGTTATAAATCGGCACCGCCGCCGACTTAGTGGTGGCTTCAGATTCATAACCATGGTGCAACGCTAAAGACTCAAGTTTCATAATTTATTCCTTCAATATAGTTACATCTAACGTAGCATTTAATGGTTACAAAATGCACATGAAATATACTAAAGAATGTTGAAGAGATTTGATTTAATGCAGTATTTAATTCTACCGTTCGCTCATATATTCAAGAAAATGAGCCAAGCGCGCATATTATTCCTCTAAGTATTTATTAAACACGATAAAAACTTAGTGATAGTAATATGTTAGGTAATTTGTTAAAACTATATGTAAAAGAAAATGAGCGCAGCGCTGGTTTGAATATGTGCGATGAGCGCACTATTAAGTTGTTAGCTCATTCGGGGAGCGATTATCGCACTCGACGGAATCCAGAAAGGAAACGTATGAAAATAAGAAAAATAGTAATGTTTGTCTCATTTGCAATTGTCGCGGTCCTAGCTACTTGGCTCGTTATTCCGAAACAAAAGGCCATATCTGAGCATCATAATGATATTGATGAATTTATATTAGATGTTATGGAAGAGGCTGCAATACCGGGTATGGGGATTGCTGTTATCCGAAACGGGAATACAGAGTTAATTCGTGCCTACGGGTTCGCGGATATCGAGAAAAAGAAGCCTGCCACTATTGACACACCCTTTAATATTGCATCAATTAGCAAACCGATTATGGGGATAGCTATATTGCAGCTCGCCGAGCGTGGGCACCTTAATTTGGATGATGACATCAACACTTACCTGCCATTCAAAATTGATCATCCGAGCGCATCTTCAGCGCACATATCGATAAGGCAATTAGCTACTCATACGTCCGGTATCGCTGATTTCTATGATCCGAAAACATACTCCCACAACGCTGATTCAAATATCTCTTTAAAAGAGCATGTTGAAAAATTGCTGGTTGCTTCTGGAAGTGATTACTATTTGCCGAACCCACCGGGTACTACGCGAGAGTACAGTAACCTTGGCGCTGCGGTCGCTGGTCTGATTGTTGAGTCAACATCTGGACAAAGTCTGTCAGAATACAGTCGAGAGAATATATTTCTTCCATTAGGAATGGCCGATACTGGATGGTTATTGGCTGACTTTGAGGGCTTGGGAGGTCTCGCGGTTCCATACGAAGTAGAGCAGTGCATTCCATACATTTCAATATGTGCCAATTGGAAGTCGCCCATAAAAAACGGCATCATTTCAGAGCTTTTTAATCCACCGATTGATTATAAGACCTTTCAAAGACACCCTCACTACGGTAACCCGCAGTATCCTGATGGTGGCATCCGGACAAGCATCAACGACTTAAATACGCTCATCCTTGCTTTATTGGATAGCGACGACGGAGATACGGTATTCTCCGATAGTCTTAAAGGTGAAATGCTAGCTAAACAGCTCACCGACGACATTGATGAACGACAGAGGTTCTTTTGGAGGGACAATCTACAAGGAAGAATTGGTCATAAGGGAGCGGATATTGGTGTCTTCTCTTCTTTATACTTCGACCCAGTTAAGAAAGATGCCGTGATTATTGTGATGAATCGGGGCGTTGACATGGCTTCTGATCGGGCGATGGACAAATTGAGTCGTCGACTGTGGTCCATGTGATAGCTAACATGTCGCTCAACAGGACTTCTGCAAGCTTCGCTTGCCTCCGCCTGTTAGCTCTGCGTTAGATTACTAGGAGAATCCCGTGACAACTGGAGAATGGATAGCAACAGTTATAGGTTCAAATGCTTTTACACTCGGCTTAGCGACTTTTATAACTAATATAATGATTAAGAGTTCAGAATCAAAAGCAAAAACAGCTAATGATATTAGAGATGCAACGATAGAGAAGCTAGAGACAGATTATGACTCTATTGAAAAAGAACTTGCCAAGTTAATGCCTTTGAAAGATGAGGTGGATAAAAAAGAATGTGATCTTGAGATTGCAAAGAAAGATATCAGGCGCCTAAAATCTGTTGTCACTTCTCATGGACGACAACAGAAAAAGTTTTTAAATTATATTGAATCCCAAGAAAATGAAGTATCAAGGCTAGAAAACAAATTACTCTCTTTAGCTGAAAAGTTTGATGGTATTCGCGACAAAAATGCCTGTGAAATTAATGAACTAAGGTTCGAGTTGATAGGTGCATCACGCTCTATACAAATAGTTAAGAGAACTATAAATAAACTTAAGAAAGAAGTAGAAGACGAGCAAAAGCCACGCTTGATGCTTGAGTAATCTAATCGGGTAGCCGGAGGTCTCTAACCTCCAGCCCCCACACCACCCATCATGCGGGTCCGCAATGGGCGGTTCATCTCCCGTAATGAATATTGATCCAAATATCTTTCAATGACACTAAACCTTGTGATGCTAAATAGTCATTACCTAGCGCAATGTTAATTCCTTTTGTTTTTGAGCTTCTACAAGGGCCTTTACTGGTGATACCACAGGCTATGGCGAGTCGCTCGCTAACACCCAATTTCATTAAACTGCGTACTTTGGTGCGAGGTTTACGCCATTGCCGCCAGTAGCACATTCTTATCCTACGACGGATCCAATGATCTAAATCCACTGTTAGTTGATAAGCGTTGGCTATTAGGTAGTAGTATCCCCAGCCGCGTAAATACTGCGTGAGTTTATGAATTTGTAGGGTCATTGAGATCCCCCAGTTGCGGTTAGTGAGTTTTCTTACATTTGCTTTAAATTTCTTTAGCGCCTGTTCGTGGATCTGAACTTGAGCGTAAAGGAAGGTAAACCCGAGAAATTTCGAGCCTGATACGGGACCGACTCGACTTTTCGATTCATTCACTTTGAGTTTTAATCGCTGAGTGATAAACGCAGTAACTTCCCGTTGGATTATGAGTCCTTCGCTTTTCGTATTTACTAAAATGATTATGTCATCAGCGTACCCGGTGGTAAATACTTATTTAGGCTTAACTCTGACGCGATATAAAATCGCTGCTACTAAAGATACTTACTGCTAAAAACAAATTAGCTCCCCCCGCAACCCGAACCTCGTAGCCCGTAGCCCGTAGCTTAAGTTAGATTAATCGCCAAAAATGTTTAAACAAAAAAGGCGCTTCCGGTTAAGGTAAGCGCCTTTTGTTATTTTAACTGCTATTTATTTTACGATTTTCATTTCGTCTAATAGGTTTTGGGCGTTATCTACTTTATCCATTACCCACAGCATGTAGCGCGAATCTACATGAATTGAGCGGTTTAGTTCTGGGTTGTAATCCCAATCACCAATAATGCTTTCGTACACACCGTCAAACAGTAAACCCACCAGCTCGGCATTGCCGTTAAGCGTTGGCGAACCTGAGTTACCGCCTGTCGTGTCTACATTTGATAAAAAGTTAACTGGAACAGTATTCATGCCACCAGTGTAATCACCATAAAGCTTAGCTTTAATTTGCTCTTGCAGCTTTTTAGGCGCATTAAATGGGTCAACATCGGTGTTTTTAGCCAATAAGCCTTCAAGTGAAGTAAACGGCGTAGCCACTAATCCATCTTGCGGAGAATAACCGCCTACCGTGCCGTAAGTTACACGTAATGTGCTGTTTGCATCGGCGTAAACCGGTTTGTTTTGCGCTTTGTTAAAGGCAATAATTGCACTCATTAACTCTGGGCGAGCAGCTTGTAACTTACCTGCCAGGGCTTTTGACTTATCTTCCTCGGCTTTCATCACAGCAAATATAGCTTTTGCATATTGCATGAATGGGTCTTGGCTTTGGTTAAGCTGACTTAGTGTTTGTTCAAATAATGAATTACGTACAATTTCGTTATCTAATCTTGATTTGGCATACATTTCATCTAGCAATGCACTTTGTTTTGCTTTATCAAAACCGTTTTCTAAAGCAAAAGCTTTATCAATTTCACTAAATCGCTCTGCTTTAGGTAATGCTGCATATTGCTCTAAAAAGTGCAGTAATATAGCTTTATCTACATTGGCATCAAAGCGACGTGACATACGCTCAAGAGAAGATTTAATACGCGGTAAATCGCGTTCTTGGTAACCTGATTCGCGCTCACTATTTGGCTTTTGTTTTTCAACCGCTAAGCGGTATAAACGACGTGCCGTGCTGATCATTTGTGAACGATGAACATAGCCTACCATACGGTCGCGCTCACTGTGCTCTTGCGATTGAGCTACTAATGCCGATAACTCATTAAGCACATTCCCGTAGCGCTGTTTACGCTCGCTATCGCTGTTTATCCAGCTTGTAAGCTCTTGTTCAAACTGTTTTTTACGCTCAAACATGGTGCCTTTTTTGAAGCTTTCAATCATCGAACCATAGTTTTTAATGTAGTTGTTGTAACCTGCTATGGTGCTTTCGTAAGCAATACGGGCTTTGCTGCCATCTTCTGAGTTTTCTTCAATTAGTGACACGTATTTAGTATTGTGCATGCGCGCTTTAGGGTAACTGTCGTTAAATACGTAATCAACCTCTGCCGCAATACGGTAACGATTAGTACGCCCTGGATAGCCAGTTACCATGACAAAATCGCCCTCTTGCACGCCTTTAGCACTTACACTTAAGTAAGACTCTGGCACGTACGGTACGTTATCTTCGCTGTACTCTGCTGGCTTGCCATCTTTACCTACATAGGCGCGGTAAAAACCAAAATCGCCTGTATGGCGCGGCCACATCCAGTTATCGATATCGCCACCGTATTTCCCTACGCCCATGGCAGGTGCATACGCTAAACGTACATCTTTAATTTCCAGTGATTTAATTAGGTAAAACTCTAAACCACCATGAAACGAATACACATTACAACGGTAACTAGCATCAGCTTCACACTGTGCAACGAGTGCTTTTTGATTTTTTTCTAACGCATCATAGCGTGCTTTTGCGCTTAGCTCGTTAGTGCCGCTAATCACTTTGTCGGTCACATTGGTCACTGTTTCGGTTACGTACACACGTGAACCTGGCGCAGCTGGTAAGTCTTCAGCCGGTGTTTTTGCTAAAAAGCCATTTTCTAAAATGTTGTTTTCAGGCGTTGAATTATATTGCACCGAACCATAAATACAGTGATGGTTAGTTACAACTAAGCCTTTTGGCGAAACAAACGAGGCTGTACAACCGCCTAAGCTGATAACCGCATTCATTGGAAATTCGGTTAATTTTGAAATTGAATCAACGCTAATTTCAAGCCCTTTGGCTTTTAAAATTGACTCAAGCTCTGGTAGTTGATGAGGTTGCCACATGCCTTCATCGGCATGAGCCGCAGAAGAAAGTGCCAGTGAACAGGTTGCTACCAACGTGGCAACAAGAGGTTTTAAACGCATTATAGAATCCCTTTTATTATTGAACCAGCAGATTACTCATTAAGTATGAGTCAGGTCAACTGCGCTGAGATAAATTGTTACAATATAGCGCCCAATAAACAAAAAAGGAGCCTAAGGGTTTGTGACCCTAAGCTCCTTTTTAAACAATATGATACACGATGTTAGTCGTCTTTTTTCACATCATTTGGATGCGCTACGCCCATCCATGCTTTAAACAGCGCTTTTTGCTCAGCAGTAGCATTTTTATTAGCGACTACTTTTTTAGGTTTGTCGAAATCTTCAGACAACACAAGCTCAGTCGACATTAATGCATCACGGCGAATAAAATCAACAGTTACCTTGTCTCCTGCTTTAAAGGTTTCTAGGCTCGTGGTTAAGTTTTTCCCTACATGCTTTTTGTTAATAGCGACGAGTTTATCGTCGGTAGTTAAGCCACCTTGCCATGCTGCGCCATCGCGACGTACATGGGTAAGTGTAAGTAACTCACCAGTATTTTTAGTAAAGGCATCTAAGCTTGGTGTGGCCTTGGCTTTTTCTGGTAAATCAAAGCTTAAACCAACTTTTGCCAATAATTCATCAAAATCTAGGCTGGCTGGTGTGCTAACATTTTCTTTCCACCAAGCGCTGTAATCACGTCCTGATAGTTGCTTTAAAATAGCTAATACGTCTTGCTCAGTAAAACCCGCTGGTAGCTTATGTTGCTTATAAAGCTCGTTGTGTACGTCTTTATAGCTTATTTTACCTTGGCTTTTTTCAAGTAGGTCTATATCTAACGCCATCGACAATAACGAGCCTTCAAGATAAATATTAGTGCCGTAATTACGTGCATGATCGCCACCTTGATTTATCCATTTATCAAAGCTGGTTTCACTTGCACTTTGCACTTCACGACCAGGGGTAGTGAGGTGGCGATTAATGGTTTTACTAAAGTTCTTAAAAAATTCATCGGTGGTTTGAATACCCGAACGCACTAATAAATGATCTTCAAAATAGCTGGTAGACCCTTCAGCAATCCACAGCAATTTTGAATAATTAATATTAGTGTAGTCATATGGCGCAAGCCCTTTAGGACGGTATGCTTTTACATTCCAAGTATGAATAAATTCATGAGCTGCTGTACTGATAAAAGCTAAATAGTCTTCACGTTTAGCAAAGCGATCACGTGGGCGTTGAATAATAGTTGAGTTTAAGTGTTCGGTTGCACCGCCCGCGCCCGATGTAGCATGCACCATAAATACATAACGCTCATACGGGTAGCTGTCCCAAATTACATTGCCCGTTGCCACTAGCTTTTTCAGATCGGTTAGCATCAGTTCAATATCGTAATTGCCCTCACCCCATACCACCAGTTCGTACTCACGACCATCAACTTCAAAAGTGCGTAGCTCGTTAATACCGGTTTCGATTGGCGAATCAACTAATACATCATAGTCACTGGCTTTAAAGCTGTGCTTATTTTTATAATTTTCCATGCCTGACACAGAGCGCCATACTTTAGGTACGTTTAATTCAACCGTTACTGGCTCTTGGCGAAATGATTCGCTAAACATAAAAAAGCCTGATGCATCAATAAAGGCATGACTGTCGTCAATATGGCGGGCGCGCTTACCTAGCTCATTGGCATACACTTGGTAATCTATATTTACTTCAGTGGGTTCATTTAAATGAACGCGCCATGTGCTGTGGTCAATCTTTTCCCACTTTAATGCATTACCTTCATCATCACTGGCTTTAAAGTAGCGAACGCCATTGGCAAGATTTAAAATTTCATAACGACCAGTGCGCCATGCTGGAAGTTTCACATCTAAGAAAGACTGCGCCGTTTTAGGAAATTCTACGTTCACATCACCTAAATGATGCTCTGGCTGAGAAATGTTTAAAGCGTAATTAACGTCGGCAAATGCTGGTGCTGAACAGGCAGCTAAAATTGATAAGGCAAGTAGCTTTTTCATAAAGGCTCTTTTTTATATAACGTATTGTTGTACCAAGATTAACAAGACCCATTTTAAAAGTGAATTAAAAGCGATAAATACACTTATATTTAAGATCGCTCGTATTTTGTTGCTAGGGTCTGTTGACCTTTCAGGATTAAAATTTGTTCAATCTAGGTGCGATTTAATCGCGGCGCGAGATTTGTAACCTAGTGGGCTAAGTAAAAATCGAGCAACAAAGAGTTAATCGCACCTAGGAAGAACCCAAAGGGCAGCGCGCGTTTGGCATTTATGCTGCGTTATCGCCTATTTATGGGGAATAACCACACTACGTAGGCTCTGCCTTGCCTAAAAACCAAACGCACTGCTGCAAAATCAACCTCGAAAGATAAACAGACCCTAAAATCATTAAGTTTTTGATCTCATACCTACTATTAATATGTTTTTGTTGTAAACTAAAACAATAGAGGTATTACGATGATGGTCTGTAGGTGTCTAGGAGCTCCAATACGGTGGAACAAAAACTAAAGCAAGCAATCGACAGTAGAAAAGTAATAGAAAGCGCACGTAAACATCAAGTTGACACCCTTTCTAACTTTGCAGCTAAGTTATCTTTAAGCTGTAAAGGACTTGATATTGAGCTTGATAACCGCCTAGCAAAGTTCCGTAGCGCATTAAACAAAGGAATGGATTTTGAAGACTTCTCTCCTTTGGTAGATGATATTTTGGCCTTGCTAAAAAATCAGGAAGCGATTCAACTAGCGCATCAACGCGACCTGTTAACCAGCGTACAAAATGCAGGAAAACAGTTACAACAAACGAAAGGCCTGCCTGACGAAACCCGCAGAACGCTGCGTCATTTATTAGATAACCAACTTGACGATATACAATCGGTGCATGGGTTTATCCCAATATTAAACCAATTGATCACCTTTTATCATCAAGCTTTAATTGCTAAAAGCAATAATACCTTTGAACCACCCAACCTAAGTGTACTCACTGAAAAGCTGTTTAAATTAGTTAGTGAGCTCGTACTAGAAGAAGAAGCCAACGAATCACTGTATTTAATAAAAAAACGCATTGCTAAAAATAAAGCCGTTGACCAGTTACTTGATGCCGCAATAGATGTGATTACTTTAATTGTTAAAAGTATTCACGTTGAACGTGAATCAGCGCAAAGCTTTTTAGCTTCATTAAACCAAACACTTGAGGAGCTGCATCGCTCATTGGTATCAACCAGTGAACACTCTGAATCAATGAATGTTGAATTTGACTCAATAAATCAACGCATTGGTGAAAAGCTAGAAAGTTTAAATACACAAACAAAAAATGCGACCTCAATCACAGCGTTAAAGCAGCTAGTTGAAAGCGAGTTACGCTCACTCAGTGCAGATATTTTAGAAAAAGAGCAACTCGAACAAAAAGATCGCAGAATTTTAGTTGCCAGCTTTACGCAAATAAATGAAAGAATTAATAGCTTAGAAAACAAAGTCAGTAACTATAAAAAACGTTTAAATGAGCAACGATTTAAAAGCTTACTCGACAGCCTGACAAAACTGCCTAATCGCGCGGCATTTGATGAGCGTTACAACCACGAAATTAATTTATTTAACGAACAACCGTCAGACATAACGCTAGTTGTTATAGACGTCGACCATTTTAAATCAATCAACGATCGATTTGGCCATACCGCGGGTGATATTACTTTACAAGTTATTGCTAAAGCGCTGCAAAAGTCGATTAGGCAATCAGACTTTATTGCACGCTATGGCGGCGAAGAGTTTGTGCTATTAATGCCACGCACTTCACTTGAAAACGCGACAGCGCACCTCAATAAATTAAAACAGTCTATTAAAAAGATACCGTTTAAATTTAAAGACAAGCAAATTGAAATTACTGTTTCGCTAGGCGCAACCCAATTTAAAGAGGGTGATACCTCTCTAAAAGCATTTGATAGAGCCGATCAAGCTTTGTACGATGCTAAAAATTCAGGCCGGGATCGTCTGTGCATTAGTAAATAGTGTTATGCATTTCTACCTTAAAGTACGAGGCATAATTACGCAGTAAATTTACCCAAAAAGTATCAAGGAGAATGCCGATGCTAATACAGTTAAACCCAACAGGGGTATTAGATTTATTATCGCAGCTAGAAGTAGACCTACTAGAACAGTCATCAACAAGCGAACGTTACAGGTTATTCAGAAATTGTGTTTTAGCTGTGCTTAATGTAGGCAGCCATACCGATGTAAGTAACGATATATACGAAAAACATAAAGACTTTGATATTCGTTTGGTAAGCCGTGAACGCGGTATTAAAATTGAATTAGAGAACCCGCCGCAAACGGCCTTCGTTGACGGCCACATAGTCACCGGCATACATGAGCACATATTTTCGGTTATTCGCGATATCTTATTTATTTGCCAAAAGTATGAAAAAAATCTCCAAGAAACTAAAGCCATTACCCACATGGTTTTTGACATGCTTAGAAATGCCGACGCTCTTAAAGTAAATAGTGAACCTAACATGATTGTATGTTGGGGCGGCCACTCTATTAACGAAATAGAATATAAATACACTAAACAAGTAGGTTACGAATTAGGCTTACGCGGGTTAAATATTTGTACTGGCTGTGGGCCTGGTGCAATGAAAGGCCCGATGAAAGGCGCCACTATTGGTCATGCCAAACAACGTATAACTAACAACCGTTATTTAGGTTTAACTGAGCCCAGTATTATTGCAGCTGAGCCACCTAACCCGATTGTGAATGAACTGGTTATTTTACCCGATATTGAAAAGCGACTTGAGGCCTTTGTTCGCACCGCTCATGCCATTATTATTTTTCCTGGTGGTGCAGGCACAGCTGAAGAACTATTGTATTTATTAGGTATTTTGTTGCACCCTGAAAACGAAAAGCAATGTTTACCTGTTATTCTTACCGGTCCAAAACAAAGTGAAGCTTACTTTGAGGAGCTGTGTCAATTCATTCAAATGACTTTAGGCGATGCAGCCCTAGATAAATTTGAAGTGATTATTGATGATCCTCAATTAGTAAGCCAAAAGTTAAAGTCGGCAATGAATGGTGTACGCGAATACCGTAAAAGCCAAGGGGATGCATATTACTTTAACTGGACCTTGAAAATAGACAGTGATTTTCAGCAACCTTTTTACCCCTCTCATGAGGCCATGGCGTCGCTTGATTTACACCTTGATCAACCCAAACAACAGTTAGCGGCTAATTTACGCCGTGCGTTTTCGGGAATAGTGGCGGGAAATGTAAAAGAAGAAGGTTTAAATGCGATTAAAAAAGACGGCCCGTATGTCCTCAGTGGCGAGCCTGATTTAATGAAAGCAATGGACACACTTTTACAAGCGTTTGTAGAACAAGGTAGAATGAAACTTCCCGGAAGTAAGTATATTCCTTGTTATACAATAAAAGCGTGAGTTTATAATTGAATCCCCATTTACTCCTTATTGATGCGCTTAATTTAATTAGGCGCATCTATGCTGTTGATGCTAACCAAACGCATCACAGCGACGAACATATGTTAAAAGCATGCTGCGCTCGAGTAGCACATGCCTGCAAAAAACTCATAACAACCACTAATGCAACCCATGCAATTGCTGTATTTGATGGCGATAAAAGTTGGCGCTATCACTTTTACAAAGATTACAAACATTCGCGCGCCCCGATGCCACAAACGTTAAAAGAAGCCTTGCCACATTTTAAAGCGGCCATTGAAGAAACCGGCATTGTGGTATTTGAGCCGACTAACGATGAAGCCGATGACATTATTGCAACATTAGCCCATAAAGCCGCCAACAATCAGATAAATAACACTATTGTCTCTACCGATAAAGGGTTTTTACCGCATTTAAATGAGCAAATTGAAGTGTATGATTACTTTAAAAAGCAACAGCTCACACAGCAGCATATCCAAGAACGTTTTGGCGTGGCACAACACAAACTCATCGACTTTTGGGCCTTGGCAGGAGACAAAACCAATGACATTCCAGGTGTTAAAGGCATTGGTGTTAAATCGGCGCAACAATTAGTGAATCAGTACAACACTCTCGAAGAGGCATTAAGCGATGAATCATTAAGTGCGCGCTTACAAAAAAAGCTTGCTGATGATATGGATATGTTTGTTATTTCTAAACAACTGGTGAGTTTGCGTACTGATATCCACTTAGGCTTTAGTTTAAAGCAGTTAAGGCTTAATTAGTCGCAAGTTAATGGCACTGAACGATCGCAATACGTATACTAGTAATAGTTATATTGGTCTGGGTAGGCAATGTTTAAAAAGTTTTTTAGGTATTTGATATTGGGATTAGGTTTATATGCACTGATAGCCACGTCGGTTATTATGTTTTATAAAGACGATCCACAAGCAATGATTTGGCAAGACCGCGAAGCATTCAATAAACGCTATATTGAAAAACTGCGCTTAGAAGATGCTTTTACGCTAAACGCTGTGCTTGAATATTTAGGCAGCCCAGATTTAACCTACGCCAAGCGTGATGGTGAACAAGTGTGGCAAGTTATATTTTATCGTACCCAGCATAAAACCTCGGATGGCATTACAACAATGGATGAATGTACCGGGTTATTATTTAAAAACGGCCAATTAATAATGTGGGGCCCAAGTGCTTATGAAAAGTACCTTGAGCAAAATGATGGAACAATTTAATGGAAGCACCACTGTCGGGTAACCTAAAAAAGCTACTCGAAAGCACACAGTTGCTTTTAAGTTCACATAATAATAAAAACCAGTGGCATACTTTTTACCCGATTGTTTGTAAACTTGCAGAGCAATATGCATCGTTATATAAACAAAACCCAGCAGCGTTACAAGCTCAGCTCAATTTGTATAAAACACACTATAGCTTTGCAACCAATTTAGTGGTTAATCAATGTGTTTTAACTTGTGCATTAAGTGCTAGCCAAAATTACGATAAACACTTAACAGAGCTTTATATCAGTGCCTCATTGGTGGAACACCTTTGTGTTGCTAATCAGTTGAATAAACTAGCCCAACAGCAAACATTTACTAATACCGACACTAAAATGTGGCAGTTACGCCATAAACTCGCTGCCAAAGTGATATTGACATCACAACAACCAGCACATCAAATTGCCCATATTTTAGCTAAACTAGCCAAATACAAACACGCATTATTAAACACGCCTAAAGTCATGCTTTATGACGGAGCCAGTGTATTGGTTGCTTTGGCAAATATTTTGGCGCTTAACGTAACCTGCAACGCAAAACAGCAGCATATTAGTTTTTATAAAGCCGTAGCTGATTTGTACATAAGAACCCCCAACTCATTCGCACAGAGGCTATTAAAAGACTTAGTGGCACACGTTGGA
Source organism: Pseudoalteromonas sp. APC 3694 (assembly GCF_030407565.1). Classification (NCBI taxonomy): domain Bacteria; kingdom Pseudomonadati; phylum Pseudomonadota; class Gammaproteobacteria; order Alteromonadales; family Pseudoalteromonadaceae; genus Pseudoalteromonas; species Pseudoalteromonas sp. APC 3694. Next base: position 123,363 of record NZ_JASDDE010000003.1, on the reverse strand, counting down.
CAATATGTACCAGGTAGCCAAGTGGTCTATGCCGACCAAGCGATGATTTATTTGGCTACAGATTCGGCAGGCCGGCATATTATCGTTAATAATGCCAATACAAAAATAGCTTGGTATCGAATAAAAGCATCATTAGAGGATGGCTCAAAGGCATGGCCGTGTAATGACGATCGCTTGTTTTTAAAAGTTTGGGACAGTGAATACCTGCATATTGTTCATAAGAGTGACGATACACAGTCCTCTTTGTACGAATTAGTTAAACAAATAAAAAACCAACAAGAGTACAGTTACAAAGCATTAAATACATTACTTACCCCTTATCCTAATGTTATAAAATCAGTGTGCCATGCAGTAAAACGGTATAATAAAGAGCTGCAACCGGCAAAAGATTTAAGGCATAGCTTGTCTATGGTCGGTTACGATAAGGCCCCTGCGATTATTCAAGGCATGGTTTTCGAGCAGTTAGTAAATAGTATTGCCCATCCTTTACATACATTTTTGTGTACCCGCATGGGTTGTTTAGTCAACATTGTAGAGCTGTTAGTAAAACACGATAAAAATTTACAAAGTGAACGCATTAGTTTGAGCCTATATGCCTATTTATATTATCTATTAATTAATTACAGCCCAGAAGTTTCTAGAAAAATCACCTTAGACCAAACACCGAATAAATCCTTAGATACGCCAATATGCACATTTTTTGGCATAAACAATGTTGATACCCCTCATTTAACTAACGAGCTCAATGAATTACTTAGTAGCGACCCTTGGGCAATAGCGTTATTAAAAGCTGAAACATTGCCTAAAAAGCAGCTCGATGATAGCGCTAAGTTGTGGGCAGCTTTTAAAGTTGTAGCCCAGCGCGTACTTAAACCTAACCAGCCATTAACAGCATGGCAACAGCAGATATTAAATCAACAGATCACCCGCCATGGCTGGAAAAGTGAGGCCATTTTTTATCAATCCCTGCAGCAATTAGGTCTGCACAATAGTATTTAGCTGACTTATTATCACTATAAATTAAAGTTATACCCTGTATTTGCAGTATAAACTGGCAAAATGTTCAATAAATTGGTATAAATGCCGGCTTAAATTTAGCACCCCTGTCATATAAGTAGTCTAAACTCTGTGAGTATTTTTTATTTATGTGTATCCAAATCTTTAAAGGAAAAGTTCATGGCCAAACAAACCATAACAGTGATCAAAGGCGACGGCATCGGCCCAAGCATTATCGACTCAGCACTTGAAATACTAAAAGCCGCAGGATGCGATTTTGATTATGAATTTGTTGACGCTGGCCTCGCTGCGCTTGAAAAAACGGGCGAATTGCTTCCACAAGAAACAATTGACACGATTGCTAAAAATAAAATCACTTTAAAAGGTCCATTAACGACCCCTGTAGGCGAAGGCTTTACATCAATCAATGTAACACTTCGTAAGCAGTTTGGTTTATACGCTAATGTTCGTCCTGTGAAGTCGTTCGCAGGTACTAAAGCACGTTACGATGACATTGATATTATTACTGTTCGTGAAAATACCCAAGGTATGTATTCAGGTGCAGGTCAAGTAGTGAGTGCTGATGGCAACGAAGCTGAGGCAATGTCTGTGATCACGCGTGAAGGCGCTGAAAAAATCGTTACTTTTGCATACGAGCTAGCTGTACGCGAAGGCCGTAAAAAAGTAACCGCTGTTCATAAAGCAAATATTTTAAAATCAACATCGGGTTTGTTCTTAAAAGTTGCTCGTGAAGTGGCTGAACGTTACCCTGAGATTGAATCAACTGAAATGATTGTTGATGCAACCTGTATGAAACTAGTAATGACACCGGAAGAGTTTGACGTAATTGTAACGACTAACCTATTCGGCGATATTTTATCTGATTTATGTGCTGGTTTAGTTGGTGGTTTAGGCATGGCGCCTGGTGCTAACATTGGTGAAGATGCGGCTATCTTTGAAGCTGTTCACGGTAGCGCACCTGATATTGCAGGTAAAAACCTAGCAAACCCTACGTCAGTTATTTTAGCGTCTATTCAAATGCTAGAGCATTTAAATATGGGCGATACGGCAGAGCGCATTCGTAGCGCAGTGGCAGATGTAATTAAATCAGGCGACCGTACTACTCGCGATTTAGGCGGCAGCCATGGTACAACTGACTTCACTCAGTCGGTAATCGACCGTCTGTAACAGTATAATTGAATTATAAAGCCAACATCTGTTGGCTTTTTTTATGCCTGCTCAAAACCGCTTGTATCACTTTAATGTAATTAATGTGTATTTAAGCTCCCTACTCCTTAAGATTAAAAATGCATAATTTCTGCTTTTAAAGTGAGAATGTTTCATAACAATTAGAATTTAAGATTAAAAAAGATATAAAAGTGAATTTTTAATCCAAAAAACTTAGTTTTGGGTTGACATGAGTGCGCAAAAGCCTTAAAAATAACCACATACAAAAATTGTAATTTAAACAGCATTTTATTTTAAAGAGCAAAACATTATGAACACAGAATTTCGTCTTTTAGTCTTACTCGTACTGGTCTTAGTGATAAGCCCAGCGGGGATGTATTAAAAGGTGAAACATGCTTTTTAAAACCCTCGCACTACGCGGGGGTTTTTTTTTGCATAAATCAGTCAACAGAGGAATGAGGATGAGTAAACAAGAATATAATGGCTCTGAATTGGTTGTTAAGTCATTAAAAGAGTTAAACGTTAAGTATATATTCGGTTACCCCGGTGGCTCAGTATTAGACTTATATGATGCGCTATTTCAGCAAGATGATATTGAACATATTTTAGTCCGTCACGAACAGGCCGCCACACACATGGCCGATGGTTACGCAAGAGCAACCGGTGAAGTCGGTGTTGTACTTGCCACTTCTGGACCAGGGGCAACAAACTGTGTAACAGGCATAGCAACTGCGTATATGGATTCTATTCCGATGGTGGTATTATCAGGTCAAGTGCCAACCAACTTAATTGGCGATGACGCGTTTCAAGAAACGGATATTGTTGGCTGCTCTCGTCCGATTGTAAAGCATAGCTTTAATTGTAGAAGCGCTAGTGAAATTCCCAATATTCTTGCTAAAGCCTTTTATATTGCCAGCTCAGGTCGCCCAGGCCCAGTTGTCGTTGAACTTCCTAAAGACATGCTTAACCCTGAGCTAACCTTTGCTTACAACTTTCCAGCGGTAACAGAACTCAGAACCTACAACCCTAATACCAAGGGTCACTCTAAACAAATTCGTAAGGCCGTTACTGCTATTTTAGAAGCGAAAAAGCTGGTTATTTATTCTGGTGGCGGAATTATGCTTTCAAATACATCAGAGCAACTAACTCATTTGGTCGAGTCACTTAATGCCCCTATTACCAATACCCTAATGGGACTAGGCGGTATATCAGGCATTCACCCTAACTTTATTGGTATGTTGGGTATGCACGGTACATTAGAAGCAAATAAAGCCATGGCCAATGCTGATGTTATTTTAGCCCTTGGCGCACGATTCGATGATCGAGTTACCAATAACGTACAAAAGTTTTGCCCTAATGCCACTATCGTACATGTAGATGTCGATCCGACTTCAATTTCCAAAACCATAAAAGCACATATTCCGGTTGTTGGCTGTTTAGCCACGGTACTTGAACAGTTACAAACTGCTATAGATAAAAGCCCAATAAAAATAGACCGCAGTGCACAAGAAGATTGGTGGCGACAGGTGATCAGTTGGCGCGAACAAAAATGCTTAAACTACAATACCGATGGCGATAAAATTAAACCTCAAACAGTTATAGAGGCTATTTATAAAGCGACTAATGGTGATGCTTATGTCAGTTCAGATGTGGGCCAACACCAAATGTTTGCAGCGCAGTATTATCCATTTAAGCACCCTCGTCAGTGGATCAACTCAGGTGGCTTAGGCACCATGGGCTTTGGCTTACCAGCAGCTATGGGGGTTAAGCTCGCCTTTCCGGATAAAGAGTCTTTATGTGTGACTGGCGATGGCTCTATTCAAATGAACATTCAAGAGCTTTCTACCTGTTTACAATACAACTTAGCGGTAAAAGTGATCTCGTTAAATAACCGTTCACTAGGTATGGTTAGACAGTGGCAAGATATGATTTATGGCGGCAGACACTCCTCTTCCTATATGGAATCACTTCCTGACTTTGTAAAACTTGTAGAAAGTTACGGCCATGTAGGAATACGAGTCAATACACTGGATGAATTACAGCCGGCAATAGACAAAGCCATGTCGATAACCGATAGATTAGTGTTTTTAGATATTTTAGTAGACGAAAAAGAACATGTTTACCCAATGCAAATTAAGCACGGTGGTATAGACGAAATGTGGTTAAGAAAAGGAGTGAAGGCATAATGCGTCGTATATTATCTATATTATTAGAAAATGAACCTGGTGCGTTATCACGTATAGTGGGGCTTTTTTCTCAACGAGCTTACAACATTGATAGTTTAACTGTTGGAACCACTGATGATGAGTCACTCTCGCGTATTACTGTCACCACTAAAGGCGATGATAGAATTGTTGAGCAAATCACCAAACAGGTAAATAAACTGGTCGATGTACTTAAGGTGATTGATTTAACCGAAATGAGCCACATAGAGCGCGAACTGCTGTTAGTAAAAGTATTTGCCAAAGACGAAGCGACTCGTGCGGCTGTAACACGGGTTGTAGATGTATTTCAGGGCGCTATTTTAGATATGGGTCGTCAAAGTTACAGCCTACAACTGGTAAGTAGCACCGATAAAATAGAGTCGTTCTTAGATACTTTACGCCATGAAACCGACATAATTGAAGTGGTGCGCTCAGGCGCAGTCGGCATTGGCCGAGGAGATAAAGCGCTTAAAGCTAAATAAGCGTTAAATTTACAACAAAAAAAAAGGGCTAAATAGCCCTTTTATTATATTTTATAAACCTATAATTATAGATTTACTTGGTCTTTAAGACCTTTACCTGGTTTAAAGCTTGGAATAGTCGCTGCTGAAATTTGGATTTCTGCACCCGTTTGTGGGTTACGACCCGTGCGTGCAGCACGTTCTTTAACTGAAAAAGTACCAAAACCAACTAATGCAACAGAGTTGCCTTCTTTTAATGAAGAAGTTACAGCGCCTGTGAATGCATCAAGTGCACGTGTAGCGGCTGCTTTAGAGATTTCTGCGTCAGTAGAGATTTTTTCAACTAGTTGAGCTTTGTTCATTATTAGATTCCTATTCGTTATTATTTTGCCTTCGCAAATCCTATCTTTATGCATTTTCGAAGAGTTAGCAACAGCAAATTACGTTTTTTATCTAAAATACTAAAAAATTAGTAAAATTATAATAATTCACTGTAAAATACAGCGAGTTGGGTTAACAAAAACTTAATTTAAGCACAAATATAGTGCAGCTATGCACTGTGATGAGTCGCTATATTTTTTCTATTACTAAGGTCACTTCCCCGACCTCAACGCCAAACTTAACAATAGATGTGCGGTTTATCAAGCGCGTGTTGGTGACTAAATACATCCAATCATCAAAGTTAACTTCAAAAGTGCTGCCATCGTAAGGAATTTCTACATTGTAGTTCCAATGAAAAACACTGCCTTCACTTTTGCCTGTGGCCGTGCCTAAAACATCAGAAGCACTACCGGTTAACGTGTTGTCGTCGTTTAAGGTTATTTTCCAAATACGTTTTTGGGTTTCGCCGTCATCATAAACGAAGTCTTCCTCAATAACGCCTTGGTTGCCATCCCACGTAGCGCTCAAGTCTACAACAAGCTTTCGGGTTAATTCGCCTTTAAAGTCTTGTACAACACCGTAGGCTTTTAAATCGCCGCTAAAAAAAGTCTTAAAATCGAAATTAGGTTCTGAGCCTTTGTAATGCTCTACACTCGGTGCTGAACAGCTTGCAATAAAGAAGCTTACTACCAGTACCAAGGTTACTTTGATACGTTTTAGATTAATCATATTAAATCCCTAAAAGTTGATTTCTAATCGATGGTTCTGAGGTGTTCTCACTTAGCCAAATAGCTAAGAAGTCATCGGCAAAAGTGGTGTCTTCTATGCGGCCTATTTCATTGTCATTGTGAAAGAAAATACTGTGTCCTTGCTGATCGGTCAGCAAGGTTAACGATTCACCCTTTTTAATGTCTGGCCATATGGCTAATAATTTATCTGCATAGCGAGCTGATAATTGTGATTTACCTAAATGTTGCCATTGCTCTTTAGTGGCTTTTACAATGTCTTTAGCATCAAAGTCGCGCAGGTAAGTTAAAGTAAATTTAACCGGCGTTTGCTTGGGACTATAAGATCCAGAGGGAGTAAAGAGCGTTGCATCATAAACATCCCAAAAAAGGTATTCCATACGTGCCTCGCCCACTTTGTTAAACTGGGTATCAGCATAAGCAGCATGGTTAAACAGAGCATAAATTAGTACTAAATTTAAAAGCGTTTTCATAATCAGCTCCAAGCAGTAAATACAATTGTTTTATTGCTTAATAAACGCGCCAATTTTACCGTTAATAAATAAAATAACGCTAAACGTTGCAGCCCATAAAGCACCGTATAAAGGCCAAAATTGCCATAGCGGCAAGCCGAGTTCTAACACGTCGAATCGCGCCCCCGCCCAATAACTTCCTGGTGCAAACGCTAAACATACAATAAACGCTTGCCAAGGTTTAAGGGTTGTTAAAAACGACATTGAGGTGTTAATACATAGCAATAACGCAGCCCATAAAAACACTAACCAAAGCGGAAATGGCGCTACTTTAAATTCAATCAGACCGAACTTAACCGCGATAAACTCACTTAGTAAGGCTAGTGGTAAGCACTTTAGAAGCAAAAAAGCATCCTGTTTTTTTTGCGCTGACAAATAAAACATTAATGTAATGACTACTGTTGAATAGACAATTGAATGCTGTTCAAGCAGTAGGCATAAAAACCACACTACTTGAAACAGTACAAAATTAATAAGCGAGTGCAATCTCATCATTACTACTCGTAAAACGAGGTTTGCGTGCCATTAAATGCACGGTACTTGTTGCGCGAGTTCTAAATGCGCCCTCGCAATAAGCAAAATAAAATAGCCATAAACGATAAAATCGCTCATCAAATTTATTACTATCGAGGTTTGGCCAACTTGCAATAAAACGATCTCGCCAATCAGCAAGGGTTCTTGCGTAGTGAGCACCAATATCGCTAACTGTGTGGATATTCATATCGGTATGATTTTTTATTTGCTCACTCATTTCGTTGAGCGAAGGCAAACACCCACCAGGGAAAATATATTGCTGAATAAAGTCAGAATTTTTTAAATAATGCTGGTAACGCTGGTCGCTAATTGTAATTGCTTGAATAAGCATAGCACCGTCGTCTTTTAATAGCTGACCGCACTGAGTGAAAAAACTAGGCAAGTACTCATGACCAACCGCTTCTATCATCTCAATTGATACTAGCTTATCGTATTTACCGGTTAGTAAACGGTAATCTTGTTTGAGTAAAGTTATTTTGTTTTCAAGCCCAAGCTCTTTAATTTTATTTGCAACATAATCGTGCTGTTCATCAGAGATGGTAGTGGTTGTTACATGGCAGTCGTAGTGAGTAGCCGCATAAATTGCAAATGCACCCCAACCTGTACCAATTTCAATGACGGTGTCGCCTTGTTGTAACTCGACTTGTTCACAAATACGCTGTAGTTTGTATTGCTGTGCTTGCTCAAGGGTGGCGTCTTTACTTGGGTATACGGCACTTGAATAAAGCATTTCTTTGCTTAAAAAAGACTCGTATAAGTCATTGCCTAAGTCGTAGTGCGCAACAATATTCTTTTTAGAGCCCGAGTGAGAATTTTTATTTTTGATGTGGTTTATACGATGAGCAATGTTACTAAAAAAAGCGAATTTCTTTTCAAATGCGTCTAGTTGGTCTTGGTTGATTGCAAAAATTTCTATCAACCGAGTTAAGTTATCACACTGCCACTGCCCTAATATGTAAGATTCTCCCGCGCCAATACTTCCCGAGAGCGCAAATGCTTTATACATAGCAGTATCATTAACGGTTACCGTTACTTTAAGCTCTGATGACGTATCGCCAAATACAGACTGCTGATTATTGTCTACAAGCACTATTTGGCCTGTTTCAATAGACGAGAACGCTTTGAATACTAACTTCTTGTATAAGTTAGTAAACCAACTTGTGCGTTCTTGAACGCGTAAGCTCGATACCTTTTCCATACACTTACCTATATTATTGTTATTACTTGTTAAACAACATAAATTAATAAAAAATTATGATCTACCTGAATGACCTAAAAATGGGACTTTTTTAACAAATAGTTTAAATGCCTGATAGTAAATACCTTTGAAAATAGACCATGTCATTGCTGGAAAACGCTTAAGCAATTTACTCATTTGTTCACAGCTCAGTGTTTGACGCTGTAACCTTAGTGATGCGTCAAAAAGTAATTCGTCATCACGCTTATTTTCTATACGTATCAGTATATTGTCTTGCTTTTGTCGAACAGTCCAATGGTAGTTCATATCTAAGTTCATGAAAGGTGATACGGAAAAAACTTTCTTAAAGTTCACTTTTTTTTGTAGTGGAACCAAGTAGTAATGTCGTTCATTCCATGGGGTATTACTCACCTCAGCGACCATGTAGCTAAATTGATTATCGTCATGGCCAAAAAAATAAAAATTAACGGGGCTAAAGTAAATACCCAAGCAGCGTAACTGCCCTAACATATAAACATGACTGAACTTTTCTGTAACCCCTAGCGCAGCTAACTGAGCGTGAGCACGCTCTACAATGGGCTTATTGTCAGTGTTCGCCAATCCTTTCAAATAGTCAGACTGTTTAAATTTTAAAGCCTTAAATCCTGTGGTACCAAGTTGTTTATGTACCCCATTAAGTGCTTCGATGTTATTTAAGTCAACCCACATCATATAAAGCGGGTAATTAAACGCATGATGTTTAACAGCAAAACGGCGATGTTTAACATCGCCTAAATACACTGCATTAGTCAAACTCTACTCCAAGTTGCTTGGCCACATCAACGGCGCTGCGCACACCATCCTCATGAAAACCGTTGTACCAATACGCTCCGCAAAAGTACGTGTTATTTTGTCCATCAACGGTATGTTTTTGCTGTTGGGCGGCAATAGACTCTTGGTTAAATACAGGGTGGTGATAGGTAAATTCACGTAAAATTTTACTCTGATTAATACCTTCTAAGTGGTTCAAGGTAACGCAGAACTGTGTATCTGATTTGATCCCTTGCAGTATATTCATTTGATACGTAACCACCGCCGCTTTATCGGTATTATTATTGAGCAAATAATTCCAACTTGCCCATGCGGCTTTTCTATCCGGTAATAATGATTCATCAGTGTGAAGTACTACTGAATTTTCTGTGTACGGGATAGCACCCAAAACAGTGGTTTCTTGCTCACAAGGATCGCCAAGCAAAGCTAAAGCTTGATCAGAGTGACAGGCAAAAATGACTTTATCAAACTGTGCTTGCTGATCATCTGCAAAGGTAATTATTACGCCTTCTGCGTTTCTAGTGACAGACTTAATGTGACTGTTAAGTTTTATGTTGTCGGCAAAACCGGCAATTAAAGGCTTAATGTATTCTCGCGAGCCGCCGGGAATAACGTACCATTGAGGTCTATTGGTAATGTCTAGCAAACCATGGTTGAAGAAAAACTTTACAAAAAACTCAACCCCTACATTTTCCATTTCTTTAATGCTAGTAGACCAAATGGCAGCACCCATAGGTAAAATGTAGTGGTATTTAAAGAAGTCATTAAAACGATGTTGTTGTAATAATTGACCTAGTGATTGCTCTGTGTAGTGACCTTTTGCGTGCAAAGCCTTACATAACTTATTAAAACGCACGATGTCATACAATAAACGCCAAAATTTAGGTCTAACTATATTTCTGCGCTGAGCAAATAAACTACTAAATGTATGCCCATTGTATTCAAAGCCGGTTGCTTCGTTATGCACACTAAAACTCATTTGTGTCGGTTTACGTTTTACACCAATGCGTTCAAGCAACTTTTCAAAATAAGGGTACGTTCTATCATTAAATACAATAAACCCCGTATCTACCGCGTAATTAATACCGCTGTGCTCTACATCTACAGTTGCGGTGTGACCACCAATATAATCATTTTTTTCAAATAATGTGACATCGTAATGCTTGTGCAGTAAATGCCCGCAGGTTAAACCTGATACGCCAGTCCCAACTATTGCTATTTTTTTCAACGGGTTAATCCTTTTGCAATTTTAAGCCAAAGCGAAAGTGGCAATATTCGCAATGCTTTAAGTATAAGTGTAAAACGATAGGGGAAATGAACTTCTTTGCGGCGTTTAGCGACGCCTTTTATTATATAGTCAGCCGCTTTTTCGGCTGTAACAGCCATCGGCATAGGGAAATCATTTTTATCAGTTAAAGGGGTTTTTACAAAACCAGGATGTACTAATGTCACATCAACATCGGTTAAATCTATCGCTAGGCTCTTAGCTAAATAGCTAACGCCCGCCTTTGATGCGCCGTAGGCTTCTGAACGTGGTAATGGTAAATAAGTAACACTTGAACTAACCAATACTAATTGCCCGCCAGAAACTATTTTTGGCAAAAGCGCCTCTAAGCAGTAACCCATTGATAACAAATTAACGTTAATAACACGCTCAAATAAGGCGCTATCAAAATTACGTGCATCGTCAACATACTCGCAGTTGCCAGCATTGAGAATTACGCGGTCAAATTGAGTGTACCCTAACGTTGCCGCTTTTATATCTTGTAAATTAGTGGCGTCAAATTGGCTGGTTTCTATGTTGTTGTGTTTACCTAGTTCAGCAAGTTTTTGCGTATTACGCCCGCAGGCAATCACTGTATCACCCTGCTCGGCATACTTAATAGCAAGTTTCTCACCAATACCCGACGTTGCACCTGTAATAAGGGTAATCATAGTTAACCAGCCCTTTTATCAATAAAATTAATGATATTACCTAGTAATGGGATATGCTTGTATAACAGCTCACCAGCATTAAAGTAATCTCGATGTTTTACAATCTTGTCGCCTTCAAATACCAACTTGCTGTGCCCTTGCACTGTGATGGTTTTACCGGCATTCAGTTTTGGGTGAGAGTAATACATTGTCCAATACACAAATGCGTTATTATCGTTGGTAAATGAATCGGTTATGTCAAATCGACAATCCTTAACATTACTGTATAAACCACAAAAATAACGCCTTAAATCTTCTAGACCATTAATTTCGTGCAGCGGATCTATAAATTGTATATTTTTTGCATATATTTCGGTTAATAACTCAAGGTTATTTTTATCAAGCTTTTGATATATTTCTACAAATTTATCGACTGATAATTGGTTATCCATATCACACCTTAAATGCATCTAAAGCCCTAGCTCGTGCTGCTTTATGATCAACAATTGCCGGCCAGTAACAGTGTTCACTTTGCCCCGTTGCTGCTAAATAGGTATGAGGAAAATGAATGTGTTTATCTGGGATTTTTTCTAATTCAGGCAGATATTTACGAATAAATTGACCACTTGGATCAAAGCGTTCACTTTGAGTAATAGGATTAAACACTCTAAAATAAGGCTGTGCATCACAGCCTGTACTTGCCGCCCATTGCCAGCCGCCATTATTCGAGGCTAAATCACCATCAATAAGGTGCTGCATAAAAAACTGCTCGCCTTTGCGCCAATCAATCAGTAGGTGCTTAGTTAAAAAACTCGCAACCACCATTCTTAAACGATTATGCATCCAGCCTGTTTGCAATAGCTGTTGCATGGCGGCATCAACAAGTGGATAGCCTGTACGGCCTTCGCACCATTGCTTAAACTCAGCGTCACTGTCACGCCAACTCACACTATCGTACTTTTCGTTAAAATTGGCGCCGCGTGAAAGTTTTGAAAATTCAGCAATGAGGTGTTTGTAAAATTCACGCCAGATCAGTTCGTTAACCCAGGTAAAGGTTTTACTTTTTGAGGTAGTCAAAATATCTGGATACTGCTGTTGTATGTTGACCATTAACTGCTTACTGCTAACAACCCCTAATGCTAAATATGGGCTTAAACCCGATGTTCCTTTGACACTAGGTATATCGCGTACATCATCATAACTTGCTAATTTATCAAGGATAAAATTATCGACCACATTCGCTAAGGTGTCGTCATCAACCGGCCATTTTTTTGAACTGTCATCACTGCTGAGTAATTCACACGATTCAATGTCAATAGGGTTTGAAGATAATGGCCACGGCACCAAGCTAAAGTGAGTATCTTGATACTGTTTTAGCCACGCCCGCTTAAAGGGCGTAAACACTTTATACATTTCATTGTTTTGTGTGCGTACACTGCCAACAGGTGCAATGATGTCACCTTCGTATAAAGTAAATGTTATTTGCTGTTGATCGCATTGCGCTTGAATCGCTTTATCTCTATTAAACTCATTAAGCTCATATTCTTTATTGGCTATTATGTGTTTAATCTCATACTGCTGACAAAAATCGAGAAGCTTAGTTTGGCAGTCTGTGAAATAAGGAGCCTCTATCACGTGTAAATTAATGCCATACTCAGCTAATTTTTCACGTATGTAACTGACTCTGCGTTTTAGTAAGTCAATTTGAATTGGGGCAGTGTTATGCTGTGCCCATTGTTTTTCGCACACAAAAAAAATGGTGTGTTTAGCACCATTATTTAACGCTTCAATAAGCGCTTCGTTTGAAAAAAGGCGCAAATCGCGCCTAAACCAAAATAGTGTATTCATTACAAACCGTAACGTAACTTTAATTCATTAGGATAAGGGTTAAAGTATATTTGCTTGCTTAAATATTCATTAGGATGAACCTTTAAATGATGCTTAAGCAAGGTTAGTGGTACATAAAGCGGTACCAACCCTTGGCGATATTCATCTATTGCATCTCGCATTTCTTCTTTTTCGATTTTCGATAAATCTCTTTTGAAGTAACCTTGCAAGTGCATTAAAGTATTTGAATTGTTTTTTCTTGACGCAGGACGTCTAAGCGCATTCATTAAACCTAATATGTACTCGTCGGCCAAAGCATTAACATCGTCAACAACAAACGTTCCGAGTAGATTGCCTAAATCACGATACGCTTGATAATTATGAGCCATTAACAAATATTTGTATTGAGCATGGAACTGGGTCAAACGATGCACAGTAACGGGCTCTTTCACTAACTGTTGCCAGTTATGTAATGTATAAACACGCATAACAAAATTTTCGCGTAAATGAACGTCGTTCAAGCGACCGTTTTCTTCACAGGGCAGTAATGGATTGTGTTTCATGATTTGTTCTGCAAAAAAACCAATCCCTTCAGAGGTGTTACCGGTTCCTGCTTCATTGTAAATTTTAACGCGCTCCATGCCGCAACTCGGGCTTTTAGCACAAAAAACAAAACCACTTAAATGACCAGCTTGCTCTGTGGCTATTTTTTTACCGTATTCTGTGAGCTGTGGGCCAACATCTCCCGTGCCATCCGGACGACACACTTTAATAGTATCAGCAGTTCTTACTTGACGAATGGTTGGACGAGGTATTGGTAATCCTACCGCAACCTCTGGGCAATACATTTTATATTCAACATGTTTTGCCAGCTCTTCCATACAAAAATTTGATTTTTTATGGCCACTGTCAAATCTCACCTTTTCGCCTGCCAAGCAGGCGCTAATACCTATTTTTATTGTATCTGTTTGCATAGATTCTCTTAATAAATCAAGCCACCAATTGGGTTAAGTAACTTGCTGAGTCCTTTATTGAAATGTAGCGCACTACTAACAACAGTAAAGCACAAACATCCCTCTTTTGTTAAAGGAGTATGTTGATGACGGCCATCTTGCCAAATAAAGTCACCTGGTACATAACTGCCTTCTTCATCTGTAAATTCGCCATCAAGCAGTAGCGTAACTTCAAAACCTGTATGTGTATGCTCAGGAATTTCTCCACCAGCATCTATATGTAACAAGCTTGAACGTAAATGGCCATCATCAAGGGCAATTCGAGAACGCGCAAGCTTACCTACTTGGGTAAATTTACCATGCGAGATCCTTGTTAAAGCTCTCGGCAAGCTGTAATTATGATCATTAACATTAATACTAACTGGTTCAACAGAATATACTTCATCAATCGAGTCATCGGACGTGATCATATCAAGTAAACTTGATTCAATTACATCATCGGCTTGATCGGCTTGCTCATCAGTTGCAACATCCATGTTGTCACTAAAAACTGCTCGCGCATTAGCCGCTTCAAGTTTTTCAACTTTAGCTTGGCACACTGGGCACATATCAACATGTATTGATACGGCAAGGCTAAGCGATGCTGGAAGTGTTGCTGCACAGTATTGTGTCAGTAGTGTTTCACTCGGGTGATGTTTAATCATGCTGATCTCCCATTTCATTACGTAATTTCTGCAAGGCTAAACGTAATCGTGATTTTACCGTGCCTACTGGAATGTTTAATTGTTGAGCAAGCTGCTCTTGCGACATATCTTGAAAATAAACGCCGCGCACCACTTCTCTTTGCGCTTGAGGCAATTTATCCAAATAACGTTTAATTTGTTGGTCTTCAAGGTGGTCGCTGTATTCGTGATGTGTACCTTCAGATTCGTTCAATAACGGCCAGATGTCTTCACTGATATTTTCTTCTTTGTTGCTTTTCATTTTTCGAAGCATATCAAAGGACGCATTACGCATTACCGTATAAACCCACGTAGTGGCTGCGCCTTTGTCGCTGTTGTACAAATGCGCTTTTCGCCACACTGAAGTGAGCGTTTCTTGCACCAACTCCATTGCTTGGGCTTCTACACCAAACTGCTTAATGCCAAAGCGTTTGATCTTTGGTGCAAAATATTCAAACAAGTACGCGAAAGATTTTTTATCGCGAGATTGAGCTACATTAACTAATGCTTCCCTGAGTTCCGTACTTGGCGTTTCTGGCATGGCAGTGTACTTACCTGTGTTAGGTTCACAACTTAGTGATTGTTGTTGACTTACCATAGTAAAATGTCCCGTTATTGCTTTAGCGAATACCATTACGAGCTAAGAATATAAGCGGATCAAAATTATTTTAGGCAAATTCGTTATTAATCACAGTATGGAGGAAATTCAGCAAGTTATCAAAATTAGTTTCAAATGCAAGTTGTTGTTTTTTCTCAATAGAAATAGGGAGAAGCTCAAGCCATCTGGCAACAACCCAAGTAAGTTGATTAAACTGGGTATGTTTATAAAGAGACTGTAGCTGTGGGATATTAGAGAATACTTCTTCTAGTGCCACTTGAAGTAGTTGATGTTCACCAATGTCATGGTTACTGCTGTTGTACCAATAAGGTGTATTGCACGCAGAGACCTCGCCATGGCGTAACTCCTGTTCGTCTTGGTACACGTTATCTAGTTGCACAGTTTTTGATGCAAAAACATCAATCAACAGCATACCGCTTTCGTCTTGATCAAAATCAATAATATCCATTAAACACCCTTGGGCGCTTATATTAAATGGTGTGTCGTGTTCGAAGGTGCAAAGTACAAAACCGCTGTTTGTTTTTAATGCGTTTTTAACCATCGTCAAATAACGAGGCTCAAATATACGTAATCGCGTATAGCCTTCAGGTAATATAAAAATCGGTAATGGGAAAATCGCACGTTTCATAAAGTCTACTTCTTTCAAACACTCTGCCTTTATTTACGTGCGCTCTATTGAAGTCGATCAGCTTTAGTTACATCGATTGTTTTACCGTGTAAGTGCATTCGCTAATTAAACCTCGTTCCCACATTTTTTATCATGTAAGCGATGTAATATACACTCAGTACACTTGCCACTGGCGCCAACATCAGGGCTAACAATTCGAACTCGCTGTTCATCACTTATTCCCTATTTTTATTGCTTTTGTTGTGTTTTTACTACAAGTTGCTTTTCATCAATGCCACTATTATCAACAACTGGGTTGGTTTGTAGTAAACCATCTAAAATAGCTTGGACATCAAAAGAAACGGCTTTTTTTACTGACTGTTCAAGTTCATGGGTTGCTTGTGATACATAAGTCGTCACCGTTTTAGTCAACATATCTGTAATATCTAAATCGACCTCTGTAGCGTTAACGTTAGTTGAACCTAATACAAGTAAGCTTGCGATTGTGATGTTGATTGAAGTATTCATAATAGTATTCCTTGTTTGTTTATTGGTTAGTACGCTTAGTTACTATCAAGGGCTATGCCACAATAGAAAAACTTTATAAACCATTGTTTTAAAATGAAATAAATAAATTCAAAAGAAATCCACAAAATCTAGATTAGTAATTTTGACCAATGAATTTAAAAATAAAACCAAATAATAGTGTGTTTGTTAATGTTCAGTAAATTAATGACTTTATTTCGTATTTGAAAATTTCAGCGTACACATGTACACTAAAATTTATTCGCAAAGTGGTAAGATCTGTTATGTCTTTTGAAGCGCCCTATTCTAAAAAAGAAGAGCTATTAAATGTTGTTAGTCATGCTTTAGGTATTTTATTTGCTGCATTTGTAATTTGGGATTTATTTAAACAAGCTAACTCTGTAAAAGGTTACGCCAGCACAGTCGTTTATGGCTGCAGCTTATTTATTTTATTTTTGTCCTCTACACTTTATCACGCCAGTGTTCGTCCTAAATTAAGAGCGTTTTATAAAACATGTGACCACTGTGCTATTTACATGCTTATTGCTGGCACATATACCCCTTTTTTATTACTCTCTTTATCTGGGGTTTGGTCTTGGGCCACCTTGGTATTTATTTGGACAGTAGCTTTAGCTGGCGTTGCTTATAAACTGCTTGTTAAAAATGGTAATAAAAAAGTATCACTCGCTACCTATTTATTGATGGGCTGGTTTGCACTGGCAATTATATACCCACTTTACTCAAACTTACCTATCAACGCACTTTACTGGCTGCTTACTGGTGGTTTGTTTTATAGCGTGGGTACATTGTTTTACAGCGCTAAAAGCACTCAGTATAGCCACGCTATTTGGCATCTTTTTGTCATCGGTGGCTGTGTAAGTCATTACATTGCCATTACCCACTATGTGTATTACTAAATACACATAGTGCCTTCCTAGCTAATCTCACAATGTAGCCTATTATTTTACTCAAGCTTTAGTAAATCACTGTGGTTATTTCAAAGTATAATTAAATCTACCTAATGCTTTAGATGACTGTTTGCTATAATGTTTCTGGAACTTAAAACGCCATTGTTCTAAATGGACGCGGCTTAAACAACGCTAGGTGTTATTTACATTGTCACCATCTAATACTCGACCACAGATACTGAGCTTGTTTATAAAAGCAAGACTGGTGTTGATCACATTGTTAATCTCAACGCTTGCATCTGTGTATTCAATCTCCTTACTTGATCAATACATTTATCAGCAAAAGCAAAACTCTATTAGAAAGGTGGCGGGTAGCTACGTTAACCATATTAGAAATAACCTTAACCAAGCACTTTCTGCAGCCTACCCAATTGCGGCATTAATTCGTACTCAAAATGGCGAGACTAAAGGCTTTGAAGAACTCGCTTCTGAAATGTTAAGTCTTTATCCTGGTCTTGATGCCTTACAACTTCATAAAAACGGTATTCTTACACACGTTGTTCCACTTAAGGGCAATGAAAGTGCTATCGGTAATAATGTTTTAGAGAACCCACTGCGAACGCAAGAGGCATTTTTAGCAAAAAAACAGGTAAATTAACTCTTGCAGGCCCTTTCGAGTTATTTCAAGGTGGTATGGGTGCAGCGGCTAGGTTGCCTGTGTATCTAGATACCTCACAGGGAAAAGAATTTTGGGGATTTGCCACTGCGCTTATTCGTTTTCCGGATATTATTCAAAGCTTTAATTTAGCCCAACTGCCACAGGCAGGCATTGGTTATGAGCTTTCAAAAGTCATGCCCAATACAAATAATGTGCAAATCATTGTTACCTCACACAACCAAAAAACAAAAAATACGGTCGACTTTAACATACAAGTACCAAACGGCGTTTGGGTATTTAAAGCCTACCCTATCAGGGGCTGGCAAGACAGTAGTATGCTGCTATTAGGTATTGCTATTTCTATACTGTTTATCTTTTTAACTACGCTTTCATCTTATCTGATAACCCGATTAAGAGCGAGCCAGCTAAAATTAGAAAAAAAAGTTGAGCAACGTACTCATGCATTACAAAATAATATTAAAGCACTAACTGATACCGAAAGGCGACTTCTTTTAAGCCAAAAAGTGGGGGGAATTGCGACTTGGGAATGGGACATAAAAACCAATATAATCCGCTTTTCTGAACATGGTATTAGATTAATTACCGGCAATGTTAAACAATTAGAAATGACTAAAAATGAATACCTAGCCAGTATTCACCCAGATGATCGTGCCAATATAGTAAGCGATATAAATCAATGTATTGACGCTGCGAAAGAATATAATGTTGATCACCGTATTATTACTAAACGGGGTAACGTTCGTTGGTTTAATACTAAAGGGACTCTTGTTAGAGACAACTCTGGTAGCGCAATTACCATGCTGGGTGTCTCGGTTGATATTACTGAACGTAAATTAATTGAAGAAAAACTGCATTTATCCTCTCGGGTTTTTAGAGACACCCACGAAGGGATAATTATTACAAATGCGGATAAAGTTATTGTTGATGTTAATCCTGCCTTTTGTCATATAACCGGTTATAGCCACGATGAAGTTATAGGTCGCAATCCATCATTTTTAAATTCGGGCAAACAAACGGAGTCATTTTATAAAAACATATGGAAACAGCTCAGCTTATATGGTCATTGGCAAGGTGAAGTGTGGAACTGCAAAAAAGACGGTGAACTGTATGCTGAACTACTCAATATTTCAGTTTTAAAAGACGACAACAACGTTACTTTTTACTTAGGCATATTTACCGATATCACCCAAGCTAAACGCCAACAAGAGCAACTTAGCCGTATTGCACATTATGATTTATTAACTAACTTGCCAAACCGCGTATTGCTTGCCGATAGGCTCAGCCAAACCATGTTGCAATGTCGTCGCCATAACAATTCTCTGGCGGTGGTGTTTCTTGACCTAGATGGATTTAAGCAGGTTAATGATTCTCATGGCCACGATATTGGCGATAAGTTATTAATTGCACTTTCAATCCGTTTAAAAGATGCACTTCGTGAAGGTGATAGCTTGGCCCGTATTGGTGGCGATGAATTCGTTGCTGTATTAACTAATTTAGGGTCAGTTGCCGATTGTGTGCCCGTACTTGAGAGGCTTCTGGCCGCAGCAGCAAAACCTGTCACTGTTAACGATATTGTTTTGAATGTCTCTGCCAGTATTGGCGTAACAATATACCCAGAAGATAATTTAGATGCTGAACAACTGATGCGCCATGCCGATCAAGCCATGTATATTGCCAAACAAATGGGCAAAAATCGTTATCATTTATTTGATACGAGTCAAGGAGATACAGTTAAATTACAGCAAACCGGTATTTCACTTATCCGTGAAGCCTTAGCTAATGATTGGTTTGTACTTTATTATCAACCAAAAGTAGATATGCGAACGGGCAGTATGATTGGCGTTGAGGCATTAATACGCTTGCAACACCCAGAGCGCGGTCTGCTTAGCCCTATTGAATTTTTACCGGTAATTTAAAACAACGCGCTAATGATAGACGTTGGCGAATGGGTTATTAACGCTGCATTATCTCAAATTAACCAATGGCAAATTTTAACACCTAGTTTAAACATAAAAGTGAGCGTTAATGTTGCCGCAGTTCAATTACAGCAGCCTGAATTTACAGCGCGGCTAACTGAATTACTATTGGCTCATCCACAGGTCGATGCTAGAAACCTAGAGCTAGAAGTACTTGAAACCAGTGCACTTAAAGATGTGGCCCACGTATCTAAGACCATGCAAGATTGTAAAGCTTTGGGCGTTGAGTTTTCACTAGATGACTTTGGTACGGGTTACTCCTCACTAACATACTTAAGGCGTTTACCTGCAAGCTTAATAAAAATAGATCAAAGCTTTGTTAGAGATATGCTTGAAGACTCGAACGATTTAGCAATTGTAAAAGGCGTTATTGCACTAGCTAATTCGTTTAAACGAAGCGTTATAGCTGAAGGCGTAGAAACCCCTGAGCATGCAGCAACACTAATGCTACTTGGCTGTTATCTAGCACAAGGCTATGGTATTGCTAAGCCAATGAAAGCCGAAGATATTCCTATTTGGCTAGACGAATGGACCGCAGATGAAATTTGGGCTTTAACTGACTTACATAAAATGGATAATTAGTTTATTGCCAGCGGTGTTTTGCCATATTAATTCGTTGATTGTTAAAAGTAACACCCTCAGAAAGTAGCTTTTCTCGTTGTGTTTGATACTGCGCACTGCCCTGTGCAAACGCTATTTTACCTTGGCTGTTAACCACTCTATGCCACGGGATCGCCGAATCTTTAGGCATCTCTTTTAATAATCGGCCAACTAGCCTTGCATTATTAGGATACCCTGCAAGCGCCGCTACTTGGCCATAACTGGCAACACACCCTGAGGGTATACTCGCAATAATAGTATAAATAACCGTTTCTTTATTAACGTCCATTATTATTTAAGTACTCCTGACTGAGTAATTCAAATTGCTGCCAAATTTTACGGGCAACAGGACCATGGAGCATAGCATGTTGACGAAAAGCACGAATTTGCGCGCTAAACTGATGCTCTCTGTCTGTTACTATTATTTGCTGTAATGAGCCCGCGGCAATTTCTTTTTTACAGTGGCCTAAGCTCATCATTGCCCATCCTGCACCTGACAATAAAAACGACTTTAGGGTAGATATGTCATCTATTTTCATCACCGCAGCCCCTTTAGAATAAGACAGCCTGTCGCTGTCTATGCTCAAGCCACTTTCAAACATCGCTAAACACGGGTAAAGCTGTAACTCATCGTAGGTAAGCTGCTTAGGTAAAATCCCTTTTGCGCCAACAATACCTATATCGAGCTTGCCTATCGGTAAGCTTTCTAAATCGCCGGTGGCATGAAATAAATCAAACCATGGGCCAATCCCAAGCTCGGCTTGGCCGGTATTCACTTGCTCTAAAGATACAAACCGTTTACCACTGGTTAAACGAAATTCTGTACTAGAAAAATGCTTAAAAGTATTACTTATGATCTCGTTATAACTTTGCATATGACAAATTTGCTCATAGCAAACTCTATATTGCGCTTCATTCCCCAGCGCCAGCTCGGTTGCAAGCTGTGTAAGCTGCTCATTCGCGTTTAAAAGCTGTTTAGCTTCACGATGAAAAATACGTCCTTTTTCGGTAAGTTGTAATCGGTATTTAGAACGGTCGAGTAGATCAAAACCTAATTTCGCCTCTAAGTTTTTAATCGCCAGTGTCAATGCAGGCTGAGTTTTATGTAGCTTTAATGCAGCGCCACTTAAGCTCGCACTTTGCACAATAGCATCTAAAATTTGTAATTGGTTAAGTTTCATAGCCAGCCCAGCACATTATAAGTAAAACTTATTGAGTTTCTAAAATTTAATGAATTTTATTTTATATGTTTGCAGCGTATGCTGCACTGACTTATTTAGCCTTTTTTTATCATGGAGATATAATGCCACTGTTTCGCTTATGTTTACTATCTGCGACATTACTAAGTTTAATAGGCTGCTCGGAGCCCGAGAAAATAGTTAAAGAAGAGCCGATTCGCCCTGTTAAATTATTTAGTATTGGCCATGATTCGCAAACAAACATACGCAGTTTTCCTGCGGAAGTCGTTGCAAACCAGGGCTCGTACCTGGCTTTTAGGGTCAATGGTGAGTTGGTTGAATTTCCTGTATTAGCCGGTGAGCAGGTAAAAAAAGGGCAACTATTGGCGAAATTAGACCCTGAAGATTTTCAATTACAATATAATGAGCGTAAAGCGCGCTATGAACTGGCTAAGTCGCAGCTAAAACGTATTAAACAACTATTTGATAAAAATATCACCAGTCAATCCGAGCTTGATCAAGCGGTTGCCAATGAACAAGTCGCTGAGTCAGCGTTTAAAATTGCAGAAACAAATTTAGAGTACAGTGAACTTCGTGCTCCTTTTGCTGGCATAGTAGCCAAAGTGTTTGTAAAAAACTTTGAAAGTATTCAAGCAAAACAAAATGTTTTGCGCTTAGAAACCCGCGATTTTATGGATGTAGCAATACAGGTTCCTGAAAAAATCGTGGCACGTATTCAAAAAGATACCCAATATCAACCTATGGTTGAATTTGATGGCTATCACGACAAGCAATACAAACTCACGTTTAAAGAATGGGATACCCAAGCCGATCCTGCAACACTCACCTATAAAGTGGTGTTTTCATTACCGGTGCCAGAAGATTTTAACTTACTTGCGGGTATGTCGGGACAAGTGATGATAGATTTGAGCAAAGTTACACGCTCACAAACCCCCTACACTATTTTACCTATTGAGTCGGTATTTTCAGATCCTAATAAAAGCCTAAGCGATAATGCCTATGTGTGGGTTTTTAATCAGCAAACTGGCACTGTGCATAAACAAGCAGTACAAGTGGGCCAATTGCATCACGACACTATTGAAGTACTTAGCGGCGTAAAAGAAGGCCAACAAATTGTCTCTGCTGGTGTTCACTCTTTACAAGAGGGCATGTCTGTTCGTCCTTGGAATAAAGAGCGAGGCTTATAATTATGGGCTTTGCGCAACTATCTATTGAGAAAAAAGTCATTAGCTGGATGTTTACGCTGTTGCTGTTAATTGGCGGCAGTGTATCTTATTTTGATTTAGGCCAGCTGGAAGACCCTGAATTCACTTTAAAAAAAGCCATGGTGATCACTTTGTACCCAGGCGCCTCTCCACAGCAAGTCGAAGAAGAAGTCACATTTCCGATTGAAAATGCCATTCAACAGCTCCCCTATGTTGATTATGTCACCTCTATTTCATCCAATGGTAAATCACAAATTGCCGTAGAAATAAAAAGGACCTATCGTAAACAAGAGCTTAGACAAATATGGGATGAAATGCGTCGTAAAATAAACGACCTTAGCCCGTCGCTGCCAAGTGGTGTTTACCCTAGTAGTGTGATTGATGATTTTGCCGATGTTTACGGCGTTATGTTTGCCGTCACGGGCGATGGCTACTCGTATGATGAATTAAAAGACTATGTTGATTATTTAAAACGTGAACTTGTTTTAGTCAAAGGAGTGAGCAAAGTTACAATTGCTGGCCAACAGCAGCCACAAGTAATGGTTGAGGTGTCGACGCAAAAGCTTGCCCAACTTGGTATTGCGCCTAGTCATATTTATGATTTACTGCAATCACAAAACACCGTATCTAACGCTGGACGTATTCGCGTGGGTGATGAGTCTATTCGCTTGCACCCTACTGGTGAATTTAAAGATGTAAAAGAACTTGAAACCTTATTAATTTCAAAATCAGGTGCCAGCGAACTCATTTATCTAGGCGATGTTGCAAAGGTTTACCGTGAATATGCTGAAGTACCGACCAATGTGATTCATTACAATCAACAACAGGCTCTGCTTATTGGTGTGTCGTTTATGTCTGGGGTTAATGTTGTTGATGTGGGTAAACACATAGATGAGCACTTAGCATCTCTTGAGTATCAACGCCCGCATGGTATTGATATTAGCTCAGTGTATAACCAACCTAAAGAAGTAGAGCAGTCGGTAGATGGCTTTATTGTTAGTTTAATAGAAGCCATTGCAATAGTTATTGTAGTACTACTTATTTTTATGGGCTTTAAAAGTGGGGTTTTAATCGGCGGTATATTATTACTGACCGTATTAGGCACCTTTATATTTATGAAGCTGTTTGCGATTGACTTACAACGTATATCATTAGGTGCGCTAATTATTGCCCTAGGTATGCTGGTTGATAATGCCATTGTTGTGACCGAAGGTATTCTCATCAACCTCAAGCGCGGACAAACAAAGCTTAAAGCGGCAGTTAATATTGTCGATCAAACTAAGTGGCCACTACTTGGCGCAACAGTTATTGCCATAACCGCTTTCGCACCGATTGGTTTAAGCTCAGATGCCAGTGGTGAATTTGCTGGTAGCTTATTTTGGGTGCTGTTTATTTCTTTGCTCTTGAGCTGGATCACCGCAATTACGCTCACGCCGTTTTTTGCCCACTTAATGTTTAAAGAAACCGAATTTAAACACGAACATAATCAAGACCATGAAGACCCTTACCAAGGCATCATATTCAATGGTTATAAAGCGATATTAAATTTAGCTATGCGCTTTAGAAAAACAACCTTAGTCCTTATGGTTGCTCTTTTATGCAGCGCTGTAGTGGGGTTTGGTGCTGTGAAGCAATCATTTTTTCCAGCCTCGAATACCCCGATGTTTTATGTCGATTACTGGCAAGATCAAGGTGCTGATATTCGTGCCACCCTTGAGGGCATAAAACAGCTCGAAGCTTATTTGCAAAAGGATGAACTGGTCACAGAAATAACCAGTACGGTGGGCCAAGGTGCGCCGCGCTTTATGCTAACTTACGCGCCAGAAAAGTCTTATCCTGCTTATGGGCAGTTAATTATTCGTGTCACCAATCGTGAAGCCGTCGCAAAAGTCATGCAAAAAGTGCGCGATTACGCAAAGCAACATCCACTGTCAGCAAAGTTAAAAGTAAAACCAATGGAGATTGGTCCCTCAACTGATGCCAAAATAGAAGCGCGGTTCTCAGGCCCCGATCCGGTTGTTTTAAGACAGCTTTCATCACAGGCTAAAGAGATTATCGCCAAAGACGACGGTGCCTTTAACATTCGAGATGATTGGCGTGCACGCACTAAAATGATTCGTCCGCAATTTAATGAACAAAAAGCACGCCGCTTGGGGATCACCAAGTTTGACCTTGACCAAGTTCTGTTAACGAGCCTGTCGGGTAAGCAAGTGGGTGTTTATCGTGATGGTACGCAATTGTTGCCTATTATTGCCCGCTCACCAGCTAGCGAGCGCTTAAATGTAGACAGTGTTCACGATTTACAAATTTACAGCCCGGTATTACGCGTGTTTGTGCCGGTAACTCAAGTAGTTGATGAATTTATTGTTGAGTGGGAAGACAGCTTAATTATGCGTCGTGATCGTAAACGTACCATAACGGTAATGGCAGATCATGATGTATTGGGTGATGAAACCCCTGCAAAATTATTTGCTCGGGTTCGCGCTGAGGTTGAAGCAATTGATTTACCTCGTGGCTATGAAATGCAATGGGGCGGCGAGTTTGAATCATCAAGCAAAGCGAAAAAGGCTATTTTTGGCTCGTTACCACTGGGCTATTTAGCAATGTTTGCAGTAACAGTATTACTGTTTAACTCAGTGAAAAAACCTTTGGTTATTTGGGCAACTGTACCGCTGGCTATTATTGGTGTTAGTGCAGGCTTATTAGTGATGAATGCACCGTTTAGCTTTATGGCGCTACTAGGATTATTAAGCTTAAGCGGCATGCTAATTAAAAACGGCATTGTACTGGTTGATCAAATAAACTTAGAACTGAGTGAAGGTAAATCGCCATATCAAGCAGTGTTTGACTCAGGCGTAAGCCGTGTACGCCCTGTAGCCATGGCCGCTATCACGACAATACTTGGCATGATCCCATTACTATTCGATGTATTTTTTCAGTCGATGGCGGTCACCATTATGTTTGGCTTAGGGTTTGCGACCATACTGACGCTAATTGTAGTACCGGTTTTATACACTGTGGTATTTAGGATTGATTACCCCAAACAGTAGGCTAACAAAAACGCAGCTAAGGCTGCGTTTTATTTGCTTTTTTACAAAAGCTTAATTACTTTTTTAAGCTTAACGTGCCACTGCTGCGGGTTTTGTTTCCTGTGGCAGTATTTGCTTTGTGAGTATTTGATTTACCCACATAAGTAGTAGAGCGTTTTTGGTAAGGGGTATTTCGACTATTTTTTTTAGCGTGCTTTTGTTGCTCGTCATTATTTTCACGACGTAGTTTCCCGCCCTGAAAATCACGCTTATGAGCAGATTTAGCGCCACTATTTTTAGCTTGTTCAGTGTAATTGCGCTGTTCAGTATCATCATAAAGTGAGTGTTCTTGCGTTTTACCTGAATCAGCAATTGAGTCGTTAATGACCGCCATTTCAGCGTCGCTTAAATGTCGCCACTGCCCTACTTTTAAGCCTTTGAGGGTTACGTTCATAATGCGCACACGTTTTAGTGTAACTACTTCGTAGCCTAAGTATTCACACATACGGCGAATTTGACGGTTTAAGCCTTGGGTTAAAATAATGCTAAATTGCTGCGCACCGGTCTGAGTAACTTTACACTTTTTAGTCACGGTATCTAAAATAGGAATACCGTTCGCCATTTTATTTACAAACTGACGATTAAGTGGTTTGTCTACAGTTACCACATATTCTTTTTCGTGGTTATTGCCAGCTCGCAAAATTTTATTAACGATATCGCCTTCATTGGTTAAAAAAATCAGCCCTTCTGAGGGTCTGTCTAAACGACCAATCGGAAATATACGTTCAGGATAATTAACGGCTTTAACTATATTACTTTGAATTTTACGCTCTGTGGTACAGGTAATGCCCACAGGCTTATTATAAGCAATATACACACGTTTAGGTGGTGCTTTTAATGGTTTACCATCAACCAAAACTACATCTGATTGGGCAACTTTAACACCCATTTCTGGTAATTTGCCATTAACGGTAACACGACCTTGCTCAATATATTTATCGGCTTCGCGGCGAGAGCAAAACCCGGTTTCACTAATAAATTTATTTAAACGCTTCAAGTCTGTCATCTGGCAAATCTTCTTAAATATAAAGGCGCATAGTTTAAACTACTCAAGCTATTTTTTCGCGGTTAATTTTCGCTAATTTACGCCATAGGTATTCAAGCGGGCCTTGCTTAAAATACCGGCAATAAATAGCTGTAAATATTAGCTGTACAATCACTAAGCTAATGGCTAGTAGCCAATAATCGAGTCGATTAAAACTAAGCGTCCACTGCGGAAAAAAAACTTTAAACAACAATAACTGCATAATGGTTTGGCTTATGTATAAAGTAAACGCTAAGCGTCCAACTTGTTGGATAAGCCCCCCTATGTGGGCGCTGTTGTCACAAAGTTTAACGATTAAATGAATATAAAGCAGTGCAACACATAAGGCAGCAAGTTCATTAACAGGCTCTTGTAACGCATAACCAATACCTTGATTGTATGGCACTAACATTAACCTTAAGCTAATAAATAACGCACTTAATATAATAAGCTTAATAAGCAGCGCCTTACTAAGCCCTTTACTAAACACACCGTATTTGTAAGCCAAAATACCAATTAGCATAAACCCAGCACTAGCCCACAATAATAAAATTGGCACAGCAAGCAACATATAGGCGCTCATTGCTATATTTTGGCCAAAGTGAGCACCGATGCTTTGGTAGTAACTAGTGTATATTTCGTAGTACTCGGGGGAATCTCTGTATAATGGCGCCTCATTAAGTCCTAACATAAATATGGCAATGGTCATTAAAGAAATAAAAGTAAAAAAAGCTGCTTTGTTTTTAAGTTCTTCATTAGTGCAATCTAAATAGCGCAATATAAATAAACCTGACACCCCATATAAAAACAAAATGTCGCCCGCCCACAATAAAAAACCATGTATTAAGCCAAACACAATTAGCCAATGTAATCGTTTTTTTAGTGGCTCAGTGCATTGGTATCGCTGATACTGAATATAAAGACCCGCACCAAACAGTAAAGTGAATAAAGTGCGAAACCGCCCTTCAACAAATATAAGGCTTAGTATGTTTAGAAACTGATCACTAGGTGGTGGTGTTGTGAGTGGCGTGTAATTAAGCTCGAAAATAGCAAAGGAAAAACAGTTAATAAATACCAGACCAAGTACGGCTATACCCCTTATAAAGTCCATATTATAATTGCGCAAAGCATGAATTCCCTAAATATTATCTTTATGGCTATCGGCCCATTGTACCGCTTGTTTGTATAATTTTGGTAAAAAAGCACTGTCTAAATTAATCAGTAATACCGCTTTCTCAAGCGCCCACCAGCTTCCTGTTTCGTAGGCTTTTACTGTTTCAAGGATATAATATAAGTTATTTTTTTCACCAGTTAACGCTGCTTTTATATCTTCCGGGAATGGAAGTTTATCAACCAGCAAGTCCATTGGCTTGTCTAAAATAGCATCGAGCAGTGAAAAAAGCCCCGTTAAAAATGCTTCACCTTGAACCTGCTTAGCAACTTTAGCGGCTATTAATTCACAAAACCGTGCGCGAATAACGCACATCTGCATGAGCTCTATAGGCTTAGAGCGTGCTGTATGGGCACTGACAATTAAACTAACAAACTTTTTTAAACGTGCTTGGCCGAGGTAAACTAACGCTTGTTTTAACGACGAAATTTGGCTTTGTAGCGGAAACACACCGCTATTTAATAAACGCAGTAACTTGTAGGCCAATGCCGCATCAAGCTCAAATAAACCGGTGATCACTTTAACATCAGGATCTGGCTTCATTACTTCTGAGTAAATGGCGATCACTAGGCCGTAATTATAGTGAATATCTTTTTGTTCTATCATCACTGGGCGCGCAAAATAATAACCTTGAAAATAATCAAAGCCCATTTTACGGGCCAATTTATATTCTTCATCGGTTTCTATTTTTTCGGCTAGTAGTTTAATATTTTTGTACTTTTTAAGCTTATGAACCACCAGCGGAATTTCAGCAAGTGGAGTAAGACGAATATCAAATTTAATTAAGTTGACCAGCTTTAAAAAGCGCTCCCACTGCGGCGTATAAACAAAATCATCCAGGGCTAATTTGTAGTTACTGTGGAATAGCTTGCGACATAGCTCGTAGGTATCGTCGGTGGGCTCTATGGTTTCAAGTAATTCAATAACCACATCTTTACAAGGTAAAAAATCACACAAATCAAGTTTTAACGACTCAGGGCCAATATTGATCAATGCTTTTTTACCCGAGGTAATGTGACGAGTACCTAGGTTAAGCTGGTTTTCCATGATAAGCCTCGCCGTTGCTTGACCATCAGATACACCAGGAAAGCAATTTTCAGGACTATCGCGAAATAGCAGTTCATAAGCAACTACATTTTGATTTCGATTTAGTATTGCTTGCCTTGCCACAAATACAGACACATTACCTACTTTATATTATTTCCACCAGACTAAGTAATTAAAGCGTAAATAAGAACGGATGTCACTGAACTTTATAAAATTTTTTAATATAAGTATGTTATATAATCAGTTACCACACTATCCCAACTAAATCGTGCATCAGCAGCTCGCCTTTTTATTGCTTGCCATTGCTTAGGGTTTGTTTGATATAGGCTAAGTGCCTCAGTTAAACTCTGCAAGAGTGCATCAGCTTGTGTACTTAGCGTATCGCCGTTAAAACAAAATCCACTGACATTATGCTCTACGGTATCTTTTAAACCTCCGACACTGTGCACTAAGCAAGGTTGGCCGGCTCGCATTGCGAGCATCTGGCTAATTCCACAGGGCTCAAAAGAACTCGGCATTAAAAATAAATCACCTAATTGATACATTAAATCGCCAACACCTTGCCCATAGCCTTTTAAAAACAAAAAGTTGTTATTACGTGCCATGGCGCAGGTAAAAAGGTGTTCAAGTTTACTATCGCCTGAGCCCAGCACAAGTAAACGCCCCTTAAATTGATTAATGATCTGACACACTGAATCAATAGTCAGGTCTTTGCTTTGTTGCTGGCAAAGTAACAATACTTTTTGCTCAGTGAGCCGGCCTACACTTGTTACAAGTGGCCCTTGCTTATCACACGCCATAAATTGTAAAACACGCTGATGGGCGATGTAGTGGCTGCTGTGTAATTGCGCGCTTTTTGCCATCCAACTAAATAAAGTCGATTCTATTTGCTCTAATAGCTGACTATAGGTTGCTTCATGTTCGTCTTGAATTGCGTAATCACAGCCGTTGAGTATGCCAATTAATTTGCCTTGCTCAGCCGCTTGTTGTAAATCTCGTTCAAGTCCTTCGCCACCAAAGAATCCGTGGGCGTCATTACTTGCTATTTGCACTTCTTGGCTATAACTCGGTGAAACCACATGTACTTTGTCGGCTAAATTAATGGCACTGCGCATAGGGTTAAAGCAATGCGGATAACGAGGGTCACATAATCGTTGCCCGTCGTAACTTAACGAGGGAAACCATGCTTCTAAGCTTGAATCATCCCCTTTAAAAGGACGAATTCCCTGCAAAGCTAAATTGTGCACCGTATATACCAAGCGCAGCTTAGCAAGCTTGCCATAACGAGGATTAAATTTAAGTAACACAGCCACACAGGCACTGTGCCAATCATGCAAATGTAAAGTGTTGGGTTGTGTTAATACGCCCTGTATCAGGGCTTCACAAATAGCGGCATTAAACAGTGCAAACTTGGTTGCATCGGTAGCAAATGGTCTATTATCGTTGTCGTTACAATACACACTCAATGATTGACTAAAAAGAGGATGACTTATAACTATTTGCCTCACCCCTTTTTGATTCTGTGTAATTTCAAACAAAGATAAAACGTGGGTCTCTGACTTAAATGCCACACTCACTTCACCAATAAAACAGCGCTCACCTAGTTCAAAACCATAATCAGGAATAACCACATCTACCGTCAGCCCCTGCGCCACTAACGCCTTTGGTACATCACGAATAACATCAGCAACACCACCAACTTTGGCATTAGGTAACGCATCATTCTCTGCAGCAACCATTAATACATGCATTAATTTACTCTTATAGTTTGCTGCAAGGCTTTCGCCTTGCTCTTTTAATTATTATTTATTAACGATGTGACTTATTGTCTAACTTCATCAGCATATCGCGGGTGACCAATACAATCCCTTTTTTTGATACCCGAAATCCATTGGCTTCATCGGTTTTACGATCAAAACCAATCTCTAATCCAGGTGGGATCTCACAACTTCTATCTATAATTGCTCGCTTAATTTTACACCCTCGATTTACAATAGCACCGGGTAAAATGACCGACTCCTCAATGGTACAATATGAACGAATATGGACATTAGAAAATAATAATGATTTTCTCACTAAAGAGCCGGAAACAATACACCCACCCGACACCGTTGAGTCAACCGCCATCCCTCGGCGATCATCATCATCAAAAATAAATTTGGCAGGAGGAAGCTGCTCTTGGTAAGTCCAAATTGGCCAAGTAGGATCGTACAAATCCAGTTGAGGCTCTGGCATAACCAGTTCCATATTTGCTTCCCAAAACGAATCTAGAGTTCCCACATCGCGCCAATAGGGTTGTCCTACCTGTGCGGGATCTCTAAACGGGTAGGCAAACACATTATGCTCTTCAATAATGGCAGGAATTATATCATGGCCAAAATCACGCCCTGAGCCCTCTGTTTGCGCATCTTTTTGTAGCTGCTCAAATAAAAACTCAGTATTAAATACATAATTTCCCATTGATGCTAAACAGGTGCCTAGTTTACCAGGCACTGAGCTGGGCTCGGCAGGTTTTTCGTCAAACCGACGTACACGACTTTCTTCATCAACCGTCATCACACCAAAGGTACCCGCAGCTTCTTCAACCGGTACTTCTAAACAGCATACCGTCATGTCGGCGCCATTTTCTACATGCTTTGCCAACAGCCCGCCATAATCCATACGATACACATGATCGCCAGATAAAATCATCACATATTTAGGTAACTCATGGCGAATAATATCCATATTTTGAAATACCGCATCGGCAGTACCGCAATACCATTCATCACCATGGCGCTGTGACGCAGGTAATATTTCAACTGACTCACCTAATTCCTTTTTAAAATGCCCCCACGCTCGATTTACATGGCGAATCAGTGAGTGTGATTTATATTGCGTTGCAATTCCGACACGTCTTACACCTGAGTTAATGCAATTTGATAGTGGAAAATCAATAATACGATGTTTACCACCAAAATAAACGGCGGGTTTAGCACGCCAGTCGGTTAGCTCATGCAAGCGAGAACCGCGACCTCCGGCAAGAATTAAAGCGTAGGTTTCTCTTGTTAAATTACTTATATAACGATTTGCATAACTGGGCATATTACTCTCTCCGTTTAGTGTCAGCTTTTAGTGTCAGTGTTTGTTTTTACTGTTTGGTGTGTGGTATCTAGTGGAGTTAAATGCCATATATCTTCACAATATTGACTAATTGTTCTGTCACTAGAAAATGAGCCACTGGCGGCAGTATTTAAAATACTCATTTGAGTCCAGTAGGTTTGATCTGCATAGGCTTTATCAACATCACGTTGCGCAGCTATATAGCTGGCAAAGTCATGGGCGGTTAACCAAGGATCGTTGTTACTTTTAATGCCATTAATCACATCGTCAAATAAGCCAGGTTCAAATAGATTGAAATGGCCACTTTCGAGTAAGTGCATCACACTATTCAAATCAGGGTTATTCGCAATTATTTCACTGGGGTTATAATGCGCTTTTATGTCGTCAATATGCTCAGCTTGTGCGCCAAATAAGAAAAAGTTCTCAGCCCCAACAGCGTCACGTATTTCGATATTAGCGCCATCTAGGGTGCCTATTGTTAGCGCGCCATTCATCATAAACTTCATGTTGCCGGTACCTGAGGCCTCTTTGCCCGCGGTTGATACTTGCTCCGATAAGTCCGTTGCAGGGCAAATGGTTTCCATGGCGGTGACATTATAATTAGGTAAAAACGCGACTCTTAGAAAAGCAGATACCTGTGGGTCTTTATTGATCACTTCAGCAACATTATTAATGAGTTTAATGATTTTTTTAGCCATCATATAACCCGGTGCTGCTTTACCACCTAATAAAACGCAACGAGGCACCATCCCTTGTGTGTCGCCACGGCGTATGCGGTCATATAAATGAATAACGTGTAAAATGTTAAGTAACTGGCGCTTATATTCGTGAATACGTTTTACCTGCACATCAAATAGCATATTGATATCAAACTCTACGCCACATCTTTGTTTTACTAAATCAACTAAGCGTTGTTTGTTTTGCTGTTTTGCTTGCTGCCACTTTATATGAAACTGCGGGTCATCGTAGTAACGACGTAATTGGCCAATTTGTGCAAAATCACCTATCCAGTCTTTGCCTATTTTTTCGCTAATGATCTGGCTTAAACTCGGATTGCAGTATGCAAGCCAGCGCCGTGGAGTAACACCATTGGTTTTGTTGTTAAATTTATCAGGCCATAGCGCGTAAAAATCTTTAAACAAACCCGCGGTTAATAACTGCGTATGTAGCGCTGCCACACCATTGACAGAGTAACTGCCGACAATGGCTAAAAAGGCCATACGTATTTGCGGCTCGCCCCCTTCTTCAATTAATGATAAATCCCGTTGTTTTTGCACATCACCTGGCCAATGCATGGCCACCTCGGCTAAAAAGCGGGCATTAATTTCATAAATAATCTCTAAAATACGCGGTAATAATTTAGCAAATAACGATACCGACCACTTCTCTAATGCCTCTGGTAGTAAGGTATGATTTGTGTAAGCCATGGTTTTGGTGGTGATATTCCATGCCTGATCCCAATCCAGTTCATGGTCATCAACTAAAATTCGCATCAGCTCGGCAACCGCAATACTTGGGTGGGTATCGTTAAGCTGAAACACATGATGCTGAGCAAATTCAGTAAAATCATTACCGTATTGTTCAATCCATTGTGTAAGTACATCTTGAATACTTGCCGATGATAAAAAGTATTGTTGACGTAATCTCAGCTCTTTACCATTTTCACTGCTGTCGTTAGGGTACAACACCATGGTTATTTGCTCAGCGAGATTTTTTTGTGCTACTGCTTCAGAATAACTTCCGGCATTAAATTCTGTTAAGTTAAATTCGTCCGTTGCTTCAGACTTCCAAAGTCTAAGGGTATTAACAATATTATTTTTATAGCCCGGGATAGGTACATCATAAGGCACTGCTAATACATCTTGAGAACTGTTCCATTGGCGATGCTCACGGCCAAATTTATCGGTGTAGCTTTGTACATAACCAGAAAACTTAACTCGTTTAGCTTGCTCCGGTGCGCTCAATTCCCAAGGATGACCTTCTCGTAACCAGTTATCTGGTTGCTCAACCTGATTACCCTCTTCTATTGACTGATTAAACATACCATATTCATAACGAATACCATAACCGACCACTGGCAGCGCTAAACTGGCACAGCTATCTAAAAAGCAAGCCGCTAGTCGCCCTAAGCCGCCATTGCCTAAACCGGCATCATGCTCAGCTTGTTCCACACTTTCAAGCTCAGTACAGTAAGCTTGCAGTGCCTTTGTAACTTGTGATTCTAAATCTAGATTTAATACTGCATTACCCAGCGCTCTGCCCATTAAAAACTCTAACGATAAATAGGCTGTTTTACGGCGTTTTTGTTGTTTTATTTGTTGATTGGTTTCCCTGCAGCGTGCCACTAATCGGTCTCTGATCGTCAGTGCTAATGCATGATACAAATACAGCTGTGACTCGCCCACCACATCACGCCCTAAGGTATAATAAAAGTGCCGTGTTAAATCATCACTTAAAGTACTTTCGTCTATCACTGGGCCTGCTTGCCAGCCTTTTACTACACACACTTGCTCGTCTTGCTTAGTCATAATCATCGCCTTCTAAATTGGCACTAAAAACCCAACTACTTTGTGCTGAAATATTCACGGTTGCATCTTCTTGAATAACAGATGATGCGTTATTTACACTTGATAACACTAACGTCCATGGCGCGATAATGGGCGATTGTGGTAATTGGCAGACCACAGGCTGTTTACTAGCATTAAGAATAATCAATAACGCATGCTTATTTTGCTTATCAAGTAAGCTATACATTAAAAATTGCCGTGTATCTTCATGCCAATGTGTTTCATCCATTTTTTTACCTTGCTCGGTAAACCACTTAACGGTGAAGCGCTCATCAATATCATCCAAAAACACACTGTGTTTAAATGCACTGTGACCACGCCTGATTTTTAGCGCATCATCAATAAACTGAATCAATGTATGATTCAGTTGTGAGTCTTTCCAGGCAAGCCAGCTGGTGCGATTATTTTGACAATAAGCGTTATTATTACCGCCTTGCGAGTGCGCCATCTCACTGCCAGCGGCTATCATTGGCACGCCTTTGGAGAGTAATAAGGTGAGTAGAAAGTTTTTTTGTTGTTGTAAGCGCAAACTCATTACTTCTGGGTCGCTGGTAAATCCCTCAACCCCGCAGTTAAACGAATAATTAGCGCTATGGCCATCTTGGTTGTTTTCACCATTGGCCTGGTTATGTTTTTGTTCATAACTGACTAAGTCGGCTAACGTAAACCCATCATGGCTGGTAATAAAGTTAATGCTATTTAGCGGGCCTCGGTTACTGTGTTCAAAAATATCAAACGAGCCATGTAAACGCTTTGCCACATCACTAATAATGCCTTTTTCACTTTGCCAAAAGCGTTTAATCACATCACGATATTGATCGTTCCACTCGCGCCAAGGTGAAGGAAATGCACCAAGCTGATAACCACCAGGGCCTATATCCCACGGCTCACTGATCAGTTTAACTTTATTTAACACAGGATCTTGGGCAATTGCTTGTAAAAAGGTGTGAGACGCACTAAAGCCCGTATTTGAACGCGCTAAAATGGTGGCTAAATCAAATCGAAAGCCATCAACGCCCATAACTTCAACCCAGTAACGTAAGCTGTCGAGTACCAATTGTAAGGTTTTAGGGTGATCGATATTTAACGTATTGCCGCACCCTGTATCATTAATATAAACATTGGGTTGCCGCTCAATGGTGCGATAATATGTCAGGTTGTCGAGCCCTCTCAGAGATAAAATAGGGCCATCATTTCCTCCCTCTGCGGTGTGGTTGTATACCACATCCAAAATAACTTCAATATTGGCGCGATGTAACTTACTCACCATTTGTTTAAATTCGTTTATATCGTCATTAACCAAATAGTCTTTATGAGGAGTAAAAAAATTAAGACTATTATAGCCCCAGTAATTTTGCAGTCCTTTAGCGGTTAAAAACTGTTCGCTTATAAAAGCATGCACAGGCAAAAGCTCAATAGCCGTTACCCCTAAACTTTTTAAATGCTCAATAAAACTGGGATGACTCAAACCTAAAAATGTCCCTTGTAACGCTTTAGGGATATCAGGATGGCGACAGGTGGCACCTTTAACATGGCACTCATAAATAACGGTATTGGCCCAACTTTGCTGTGGCTTATTATTTGAATAAGCAACCGGCGCAGTCACTTTTGATTTAGGCATATCTATCGCATTATTAACCACGCTTTTAGTGCCAATGGGCATTTGCCCGTAATGACGTTCGCTCCAAGTAAATTCGTTAAACAAGTCTTTTGCATACGGATCAATCAGTAATTTATGCTCATTAAACAACATGCCTTTTTCTGGGCTGTATTCGCCATCAACCCTAAAGCCATACAATGCGCCTGTGCTTAATGGGGCTATGTGAATGCTCCATACGCCGCCTTCATTAATATTCATGGCTATTTTTAATATTTCTGTATGACCACTTTTATCAAATAAGCACACAAAAGCTTGGCTTGCATTAGGGGCATACAAGGCAAAGTTAACTCCTTGGTTTTGTACACTCGAACCCAGTGGCAAAGGCGCACCCTGAGTAACCTCAAAGCAATTACTCATCATTCACCTTTTCTAAGTAAAGTGTGGTTAAGCCACCAATATTAACTGTAATACTGTGATCAAACCCATGACTTGGCTGAACGACTGAATGGATAAGCTGGTTTTTATCCTCTGTGACACGATAACCTGAGCCAAAAAAGCAGACCTCATCGGTATTTAATACCACTTTATATGTGCCCTTCGCTGGCACACCTAAGGTGTAGTGTTGGTAAGCCGTTGGTGTAAAGTTAGCGACAATAACCATAAAGTGGTCAGCATTTTTAGCATAACGAATAAAGCTAAACATACTCTGCTGGCTGTTATTATTATCTATCCATGAAAAGCCCGTTGCACAGCTATCAAGCTCATATAAAGATGGATGCGCTTGATACACTTGATTAAGACGTTTAACCGTATGCTGAATCCCTTGATGGCTTTGATGCTCAAGCAAGTGCCAGTCTAGTGAATGGTCATGATCCCACTCTTTACGCTGTGCTATTTCGGCGCCCATAAACAGTAATTTTTTGCCTGGATGTGCCCACATAAACGCATAATAAGCACGTAAGTTTGCAAACTGCTGCCAATCGTCACCGGGCATTTTGTTTAGTAGTGATCCCTTGCCATGCACCACTTCATCATGACTGAGCGGTAAAATATAATTTTCACTAAATGCATACACCATAGAAAATGTCATTTTATGATGGTGATATTTTCTAAATAACGGATCTTGCTGCATATAATCTAAGCTGTCATTCATCCAGCCCATATTCCATTTATAACCAAAACCTAAGCCATTGTGTTCAACACTTTGCGTGACCCCAGGCCAAGCCGTTGACTCCTCGGCAACCATCATAATGCCGGGGTTATTTTTATAACTGCGTAAGTTCACTTGTTTTAGGCACTCTATTGCCCCTAAGTTTTCTCGACCGCCATAACAATTAGCTACCCACTGTCCTTCTTTACGACTGTAATCAAGGTAAAGCATTGACGCCACCGCATCTACACGCAGTCCGTCTATGCCAAATTGGCTAAGCCAATACATCGCATTAGAAATTAAAAAGCTTTTTACTTCAGGGCGGTCATAATTATAAATATAGGTGTTCCAATCAGGATGAAACCCTTGGCGCATATCAGCGTGTTCGTATAAATGGGTGCCATCAAAGCAATGTAAGCCATGTGGGTCGCTTGGAAAGTGCCCAGGAACCCAATCAAGTAATATGCCTATGTTAGCTTTATGACATTGCTCAACTAAGTATTTAAAGCTGTTGTAATCACCAAAGCGGCTCGTAGGTGCAAATAGCCCTACTGGCTGATAACCCCAAGAGCCATCAAACGGGTATTCACTGATCGGCATAAGTTGTAAATGCGTGAACCCCATTTCAATCACGTAGCCTACAAGCTTATCTGCAAGCTCGGTGTAGCTTAAGTAACGGTTATGCTCAGCGCGTTGCCAAGAGCCTAAGTGCACTTCATAAATACTAATAGCGGCATCAATATGATTACGCTTTTGGCGATTTATAATCGCTTGTTTACTTAGCAAAATAGGCGCTGGTTTGTACTGTAATATACTGGCAGTGCCCGGTGATTGCTGCATTTTAAATGCAAAAGGATCGGCTTTATCTAAAACTTCGCCACTGAGCGTAGTAATAGCAAATTTGTAGCACATGTCTGCACTTAAGTCGGGGATAAATAATTCCCATACCCCACTTGCCGGATGAAATCGCATAAAATGGCGATTCGCTTGCCAAAAATTAAACTCACCAATAACTGATACACTGGCGGCA
Source organism: Pseudoalteromonas sp. APC 3694 (assembly GCF_030407565.1). NCBI lineage: Bacteria > Pseudomonadati > Pseudomonadota > Gammaproteobacteria > Alteromonadales > Pseudoalteromonadaceae > Pseudoalteromonas > Pseudoalteromonas sp. APC 3694. Next base: position 84,819 of record NZ_JASDDE010000003.1, on the reverse strand, counting down.
TTAGGCGCCCACACACAAAAACGAACACCATCTACCCCTTGTTGTGTAGTAAATTGCGCACCTAGGTGAGTATAAGCATGCTCAAGGCTACCTTCGTTAAACAAGTACATAGCCTCTTCATCCAATGTACTGCTGAAGCTGTATTCATCATAAAATGTAACATCGCTATTTTCATAACTAACCTGGCATTGGTAAACACTGCTAGGCATGCTTGATAACTCAGCGATAAATAAATCACTGTGTTTATAGCGTAACGCGCTAATAACTTGACCATCAATTAACAGTTCGACGCGTAATGCCGCTGGCAAATACACGCGTATTTCAGTGCCTCTTTGGGTGTTGTGCGCGCCTAAAAAACTAAACGGGTCTTTAAATCGCCCTGCAGTTAATGCGTTTACCTGTGCGTCATAATCAACTAATTGCGTTGATACCCTATTTTTAGTACTGCCCATTTACGCATTCCTTATTGAATGTATTGCAGCCAAAAGAGCAGCATTATCTTTAAAAATATCGTCGCACGTATGTGTGAGTACCCGTCGCCAATTAGGATACTCTTTATCGGTGCCAGGAATATTGACTGGGTAGTGTTGCTTGTCTAAATCATCAAGCTGTAATGCAAATAAACGAGACGGCGATTTAGCTAAACATACAGCCAAAGCGCTATAAACGTCAAAAGCATCCGTGTTAAGTGAAAAGGAAGTGTTTTGTGGATTTAAAAAGCGTAATAACCGGTGTTGCTCTTGCTCTCGCTGCTGAACTAACTGCTGATACTCATCAGTATCAATCAGCCCATACTGCTGTTTAATTTTTAAATCGCTATGCTGCCACCAGCCCACAAATGGCGGTACATCATGATTGGCTATCATTAGCAGGCATTGATCGCTAAGGTCATCGCTATTTACAAATTCATCATTTTGTTGTTTTTCAAAATAAAATAAGCTGTTTGAGAAAATGCCACTATCAACCAGTGCCTCTTTTACCTCCGGTGGTACAACCCCTAAATCTTCGCCTATTACTATGGCCTGATTAAGATGAGATTCAATTTTTAAAATTGCTAATAAATGCTCAAATGGGTAGTACACATAACAGCCATCTTGGGTATTATTGTTTATGAAACACCACCACAAACGCCTAATCGCCATTACATGGTCGATTCGTAACCCGCCTACTGCATCCATATTGGCGCGTATAAGTGAGCGATAAAACTGATAGTTATTGTCAGCAAGGCGCTGCGGGTTTATTGCTGGCAGCCCCCAATTTTGGCCGTTAGGTGCCCAAGGATCTGGTGGTGCACCAAGGGTTGCATCTTGACTAAATAATCCCTGCTGATATTTAAATTCAGTGCCCTCATTAGCACAGCCCACCGCTAAATCATTAATTAAACCAATCGCCATCCCTTGGTCAATACAATGCTGTTGGCATTGCGTAAGTTGGCTGTGTGCTTGCCATTGGAGGTAATATTCAAATGTGGGCTCTGTGGTTTCTAACATAGCAAGTACATCACTGTACTGTTTACAAAACGCACTAAATTCGTTTTGCCGTGTTTGACTGCCCTGTTGTTGAAAATGCTTAAAAAGCAGCTTAAAAGCAGCATATTTGCTCTCAGTAACCGTTCTATAATCAATAAACGCTACATTTTGGTCGCTGTATTTGCTTGAGGTATTAGCAGATAACAACTCAGTTAAATCCGGATTGTTAAAGCTGTCTGGCGATAAATTAATTGCGATATATAGCGGATTGAGTAAGGCACGATTGTTTGGGTTGTAGGGGCTGGCGCACTCAGGGTTATCTGCAAACAATAAGTGCAATGGGTTAAGTAAAATATAGTCCATATTTTGCTTTGCACATAAGGTTGCCAACTCAAGTAAATCACTAAAATCGCCAATCCCGAGTCCGGCTTTATTTTTTAATGTATATAACTGAATTGATAAGCCAAAGCGTTTTTTATCCGCTATTTGGTAGGCTTGTTCAGGGGTCGACCAAATTTGTGTTTTAGCAGATTGCTCACCCATCGTTAATAACGCATCATAATAGCCGGTTGGTAAATGCGTCAGTGGTAGCGCTATTTCTATATAACGACACCCATTTACAAAGTACTCTCCTAATGCTGCATACTGAGCAATGTGTTCAAATTGCAGCTTTATATTTAATGCTGCCACAGTTAATGTAATTTTGTGATGCGTATCAGCTTCATTAACACGCACCTTTAGCACATTACTAGCCTGATCTATTATGCTAACAGCAGGTGCGAGTGTTAACCATGTAGCCGCATCCAATTGATAATTTAACTGGGTTATTTGCGCCGTATCACGTGTGTCAACGCCACAGCAGTGCAAAGCAAATTTACGGGTGTCTTCGCTAAATATAACGTGTTCACCCGTATACTTAGTGTATTCGTAACCAATACCATGCAAATAAAACAATTGCGATAGTGCGTCCATTCAGCGACCTTAATTAATGCGTTGTGTATTTACTATACTATTTTCTGTACCAAAATTATTAGCAATATACCCATCAGCCTGATGATCGTTATCCCACTGTTTACCATTTATTAAATAGCGAAAATGAAACTCTTTATCAACGGGAAGACGTTGCTTGCATTTAAATACGCCAAGCTTTTTGTTGTGCTTCATTGGCACCGGCTGCCAATCATTAAATTCTCCAAGTAAACAGACATCATCTGCATCTGGGTGAGAAAATTCAAAGGTTACTTCTGCTTCATTTTTTGTTTTAAAAAAGCGTTTATTCAACATAATAGGCTCCAACTAAACCATAAGGGTTATTCATCTTTGCCACAGGCCAAACAGCTTAAAAAGGCGATGTGGAATCCATTCATTCACATAAAAACAGCTTTAAAGTTAATCAAAACTTTATTTACGCATTATTACAGTGCGTTATTTATTTTATCGCACTGATTTGGTGAAATTTTAACCATTAAAACTGATTTTTAAGTAAACACTGCAACTGAGCAACTTTTAAACCAACTACACCATAACAGCTAATTAATTTGCTTTTGTCCTTATACACATACTTATTAATTTTTATTACTACATTAAAACTATAAAAACCTTTAGCTTAACAACATCATCAGCGATAATAACTATCTACTCAGCCAACCCAATGAACACTTAAATACAATGTTGAAAAAAAGCATCCTTATTACTTCTGTTATCGTCTTTAGCATCATTACGGCTGTTGTAGGCAGTTCAATTTATACACTATATAGTAAAAAGGTGGTCTCTGTAGACCCAAAACTAAAAGAAATTTCAGGCATTGAGTTTGATAAACATAAACGGCTTTGGGCTATTAACGATAGTGGCGACGAGCCTAAGCTTTATAGGCTCAATGACGATGGTTCAATTGCAAAAGAAGTACTCGTCACGAATGCAAAAAATATAGACTGGGAAGATATGACGCAAAATAAGTTTGGTCATTTCTTTTTAGGCGACTTTGGTAATAATAAAAATGAACGTAAATGGCTAACAATTTATAAAATAGAAAACCCCATAGATATAAAAACCAATACAACAGAAGCTGAAATTATAAAGTTTACCTACCCAGAATTAGATGGCAGCCCAATACAGCCTGATCAACGTAATTATGACTTAGAAGCGTTTGTGGCTTTTGGTCGACATTTATACTTGTTTACTAAAAATCGCACAGAGCCATTCGATGGAATTACTAACGTTTACAAAGTAGGCGACCATGCAGCGAATTTTGATGCTCAGCTGATAGATTCATTTAAAACGTGCACCACTATGGAAAAGCTTTGCTGGATCACATCCGCAGCACTTAGCCCAGATAGAAAAAAGCTCGCACTACTAGATTCAACCAGTATTTGGCTGTTTGAAAACTTTAAAGGCGATAAGTTTTTCTCTGGCGATGTATTTAAAATTGACTTAGGTATTGTAACCCAAAAAGAGGCAATCACCTTTTATGATGACAACACCATCGCCTTTACCGATGAAGAATTCAAAGGCATTGGCGGCAATGTTTATTTTATAAAGCTCGACCAAGTAACCAAAGTAAAAGTGCAGCGAAGCCATCCTCAGCCGCAGTAGTTTAAAATAAATCTATTTCTGAGAAATTAACTTGTACACTTATTAAGTTCTCGGCAAGTAAATCTTCATAGATACAAAATTTATCTCGGCCATTATTTTTTGCATAATAAAGCGCTTTATCTGCGCTTTCTAGCACTGCAATTGGAAAATCATAAGGACTAATACGCGCTAAACCAGCACTGATCGTCATATTTTCAACAAAAGGAAACGATGTATTACCTAATGAGCTGTATAAATTCAGCCATTTTATTACTGATTGAGTCAGCATCTGTGGGCTCAAAAACAATCACGAATTCTTCCCCACCAAAACGAAAAATTAAATCTGTTGAGCGAAAAAAGTGACGCATTTTTTGCGCTAATACCAGTAACACTTCATCTTTACAGATATGACCGTATTGATCATTTATATTTTTAAAATGATCAATATCTAAAATAGCCAGCCAAGATGTTGATGCCTGCTTTTGTTGCCTTTTATCCTCATCTCGGGATGAGCCGTGCATTTTTAATACTTGTTTTTCAATTAGCTGTTTTATTTTCTTCAAAGGTCTATCTATTTAACAGACCCGTTAATTTATCTCTTTCGTTTTAATGGAGTATCACTAAATAGTTTTCAAATATGCGGCAAAAAGCATATAGCATCACTTGAGCCGAACTATCTAAACTTTTTGAAACCACAGAAATGGCAGCAACTGTTTTTTCTTGGCGGGTAATGGGGAGGCAACGGCGTTCAATTCCATCGGCAGACTGAACAGTAATAATACAGGCAGAGCGTAAACACGATAGAAGTTCATCCTCAGGCTGTGCAACAATTTGTCGTTGTACCCACTCGAATTGCTTTTCACCCGTCACTTTTAAGCAAAGACTTTGCTCAATAGTCAGTTGGCCTTAAAATTCTATATCTTTATAAACTAAGACCTTTTTACAGCCTATAAATTCTTGGATGGTCGATATCAAACTATATTCAAGAGAATCTACATCTCTATTTTTTGTTATTTTAATGACTGAATTCAGTAAATTTTCTTGCATTGTACTCCCTAAAGCAAACTGGGCGTTTGAGCATTAATAAAATTTAGAATAGACCACGCAGTGGAATATGCTAAATAAAAATTCAAGCATCAATGCTCATTCAGTTTAGGAGCCGCGCTTTTAATATATTAAGAACTGTAAGTGCTATTTTAGCTATTGGTCATGCAATTAATAAACTTCTCAGAGAGCTGTGTTATAGCCACTTTATCAGTGTACATAGGCTCGTTATTTTTTATTATAAACTCAGCACATTGTGCTTGAGATTGTTTGAATTTTTGCTTACATGAGTTTACCGATTCGCCAATTACTTCTTGGTAGATAGTTTCATCACACAAGCTATCGGCAAATTGACTCGCCCCGGTAATAATTTCATTAATGCTGACAGGAGAGGATTCTAATTTGAAGAATATATCGCTGTAAGTTTCAACCGTTATGCTCTGTGCAGGGTCAAATAAAGTCGTTTTTGCACTTAAATATGAGCCACCTATTAATAATGCCACAGCAGCCATTGTTGTGTATTTCATAACATTTCCTTGTAAAGTCTTAGCCCAGTGGTGCTAAAAACGTCCTATTTCACTCACATCTTATTAGCCAATGCTAATAAAATTAGTAACTGTATTGATGAGATTTATTAAGTACCGGAGAATTGCAACAAATGCAGGGCAATAAGCCTATTGATTTGGTTAAAAATATTCCTTGTTCCTAATATCGAGTAGACTACAATCAAGTTAGCTTAAATGCAATAATTAATGCTCACTGAATGTACTAAATAAATCGAATTAACGCTTAAATTTAGTCTCTAAAATAACCGAGGAACGGGTACGCTCTACCCCATCTAAGTTACCAATATCATCAAGTAAGTGGCTTAACTTCTCAAGGTTCTGTGCTTCTACAATGGCAATTAAATCAAACTCTCCACTAATTGCATACAACTGAGAAATCGCATCAATTTGCTTTAATTCAATATTAGTTTTTGTTGTTAGCTTATGTTTTACTTTTATTGAAACATGCGCAGAGACCAAGCTATTTAAAAAGTCATCTCCAAAGTCAACGCTATAACCCTTAATGATCCCACTTTGCTCTAATTTTAGCATTCTGCTTTGCACCGTTGAACGAGATAAACTCAAGTGCCTTGCAAGATCAGAAATGCTAGCGCGGGCGTTCGTTTTTAATACTGAGAGTAGTTTTTCATCTTGGGGAGTTATCATAATGCTAATTAAATTCGTTAATTTGACTATTATTCTAATCATTTTTCACAAAATAGCACTGCAAATTTCATTCATAACCTTTGATAATGACATTTTTAATAAGTAAAACACATTGTATTGCTGAATCATCTTGACCTTATCGTTATTTTTTCAGCAACGTATTTTTTATGTGAATAATTTAGGTGTAAAAATGCAAGTAACCAGAGATTTATTTAACGACGTAATGGTCCCTAATTACAACCCTTCAGCTGTTGTTCCTGTTCGCGGTGAAGGCTCACGTGTGTGGGATCAGAACAATAACGAATTTATCGATTTTGCCGGTGGTATTGCAGTTAATTGTTTAGGGCATTGCCATCCTGCATTAGTCGGTGCACTTAAAGAGCAAGGCGAAAAAATTTGGCACTTATCAAATGTAATGACCAATGAGCCAGCTCTTCGTCTAGCTAAAAAAATGGTTGATGCCACGTTTGCTGAAAAAGTTTACTTTGCAAACTCAGGGGCTGAAGCAAACGAAGCAGCATTAAAATTAGCACGTCGCTTTGCACTGGATAAATTTGGTGCTGAAAAAACTAAAATTATTGCTTTTAATAAAGGTTTTCATGGTCGTACATTTTTCACTGTAACAGTGGGTGGCCAAGCTGCTTATTCTGACGGTTTTGGTCCAAAACCTGCTGATATTGTGCATTGTGACTACAATGATATTGCCGCTTTTGAAGCCTTAATTGGTGATGATACCTGTGCGGTAATGATGGAGCCATTACAAGGTGAAGGCGGCATTGTGCCACCAACTAATGAATTTGCACAAAAAGTACGTGAACTGTGTACTAAACACAACGCACTACTTATTTTTGATGAAGTGCAAACCGGCGTTGGCCGTACAGGTCACTTATACGCATACGAAGGCTTAGATGTTGTTCCTGATATCTTAACGACGGCTAAAGCCTTAGGTGGCGGTTTTCCAATTGGCGCTATGATCACCACCACTGAAATTGCAGCACACCTAAAAGTAGGCACGCATGGGTCTACATATGGTGGTAACCCGTTGGCTTGTGCTGTTGCAGAAGCGGCATTTGATACCGTTAATACACCTGCTGTATTAGATGGCGTAAAAGAGCGTGAACATATGTTCCGTGATGGTTTAAATGCAATTAATGAAAAATACCATGTATTTAGCGAAGTCCGTGGTAAAGGCTTACTAATCGGTGCGGTACTAAATGAGAAATTTGAAGGCCGCGCTCGTGACTTTTTAGTAGCAAGTGCAAATAACGGCTTAATGAACTTAGTAGCCGGTATGAACGTTATTCGTTTTACACCTTCATTAGTGATCCCATTTGAGGACATTAAAGAAGGCTTAGCTCGCTTTGAAAAAGCAGTAAGCGATGTAGTAAACGGTTAATAACTAAGTAAAACATAACTAAGTCCTGAGGCAAACACACGTTTACCTCAGGATTTTATATGTTGTTGGAGCAAGTAGTTAATGCAAGTATTACGTCCTATTACTGTCAATGATTTTGCAGCACTTAAAGAGATTGCCATTGAGTCTGGCCATGGCTTTACCTCTTTACCTGTCGATGATGGGCAACTACAAGAAAAAATTGATCGTGCGCAAAACAGTTTTACTAAAAACGTAGATAAGCCCATCGACGAAAGCTATCTATTTGTTTTAGAAGACAGTGAAACCGGAAAGGTAATTGGTACTACCGCCATTGAAGCGGCCGTCGGGTTATCTGTACCTTTGTATCATTATCATCTAGGTAAAACCGTTCATCACTCACCTACCTTAAACGTTTACAATACCGTAGATATTTTGAGTATGTGTAATGACTACACTGGCTGCTCAGAAATATGTACTTTATTTTTACGTGAAGACAGTAGAAAAGGCCTGACGGGACGTTTTTTATCACGTTCACGTTTTTTATTTATGGCGCAACACAGCGAGCGCTTTGCCGACACAGTAATTGCTGAAATGCGTGGTGTTAGCGACGAAGACGGTCACTCGCCATTTTGGCAATGGTTACAGGAACACTTTTTTAGCATTGAATTCCCACAAGCCGACCATTTAGTGGGGTTAGGCGATAAAGTGTTTATTAGCGAACTCATGCCTAAATACCCTATCTATGTGAATTTGCTGAGCAAAAAAGCACAAGCGGTGATTGGCCATGTGCATGATAAAACCAAACCAGCACTTAAACTGCTTGAAAAAGAAGGATTTGAACACCGCGGATATGTTGATTTATTTGACGCAGGCCCCACTGTAGAAGCAAAACTCGGTAATATTCGCAGTATTCGTGATTCACAGGTGTGCCCTATTACTATCGGCGAGCTTGAACATATCAATGAGCAAAGCTCAGACACCCTTGCTATTTGTAATCAAGGGGTTAGTGACTTTAGAGCCACGTTCACTAAACATGCTCATTACAATCAGGCAAAGCACACCTTAATCATCAGCCAAGAAGTAGCTGATGCACTTCATTTAAAACAAGGAGATGCAGCGCGATTTTTCCGCCTGTAACATTATTTATGAACACACAACTAATTAATAATCAATGGCTTGTAGGCAAAGGCCCAGCGTTTGATTCTATTAACCCAAGTAATGGTGAAATTGTATGGCAAGGTAATGGCGCCAACGCAGAGCAAGTTGACAGTGCCATTAAAGCGGCAAGAGCCGCGCAAGTTCAATGGGCAGACATGCCAATTGAGCAACGTATTACTATTTTAGAAAACTTCGTAGCCCAACTAAAAGAACACAGCGAAGAGTTGGCCACTATTATTGCTCGTGAAACAGGTAAACCGCTATGGGAAACACGCACAGAAGTGGGCGCGATGACAGGCAAAGTGGCCATTTCGATCCGTGCTTACAATGAACGTACTGGTACAACCGAAAACCCAATGCCTGGTGCAAAAGCCTTTATTCGCCACAAACCTCACGGTGTGGTCGCTATTTTTGGTCCGTATAATTTCCCTGGGCATTTACCAAACGGCCATATTGTACCAGCCATACTAGCCGGTAATACCGTGGTATTTAAACCATCAGAGTTAACACCTCATGTAGCGCAGTTTACCTTAGAACTATGGTTAAAAGCAGGCTTACCTGCTGGGGTTATAAACCTTGTTCAAGGTGAGTTAGAAACAGGTAAAGCGCTGGCCTCACACCAAGATATAGATGGCCTATTTTTTACTGGTAGCTCAAACACTGGTCATTTATTACATAAACAATTTGCTGGCCACCCAGGTAAAATTTTAGCGCTTGAAATGGGCGGTAATAACCCGCTAGTGGTTAAAGATGTTGCTGATGTTAGCGCCGCCGTGCACGATATTATTCAATCGGGTTTTATCACCTCTGGCCAACGCTGTACTTGTGCACGCCGTTTGTTTATTGAAAAGTCGCCCAATGGCGATGCTATTTTAGAAAAGCTGATTAGCGCCACCAAAAATATCTTAGTAGACGATAGCTTTGCGGACGATCAACCTTTTATGGGTGCCATGATCAGTGAAAAAGCCGCATTAGGCATGGTGGCAGCGCAAGCTGAGCTAGTTAAACAAGGTGCTGAGATTCTTGTTGAGCTTAAGCAGTTAAAATCAGGCACTGGGTTTGTAAGCCCAGGCATTATTGATGTCACTAATATAAGCGAAATTGCCGATGAAGAACACTTTGGCCCGCTTATAAAAGTATATCGTTACACTGATTTCAATAGCGCTATAACAGAAGCAAACAACACCAGCTTTGGTTTATCTGCTGGTTTACTTGCTGATAGCGAAGATGATTACAGTCACTTTTTAAAACGTATTCGTGCCGGCATTGTTAACTGGAATCGCCCTATTACAGGCGCATCAAGCGCAGCGCCATTTGGTGGTATAGGTGCCAGTGGCAACCACAGAGCCAGTGCGTACTACGCTGCAGATTACTGCGCATACCCAGTGGCCTCAGTAGAGTCAGAAAAAGTTAACTTACCGCAAACCCTCGCGCCGGGCTTAATAATTGAATAACAATTTAAACAGATTTAAGGATTTACCATGCATACTGATGTAAACACATTATTTGATAACCTGTGGCAAAACTACCTAAGCGTAACGCCATCGGCTGACAAAATTCATGACCTATTAGGCTCAACGCAAAAAGACGATATAATCAACGACCATATTGCGCTGCGTACTTTTAATATTGAAAAAGTAGGCCTTGAAAAACTAGCTGCACACTTTTTAGCCATTGGCTACAAAGAGTGTGGTGAGTATCATTTTGAAGCAAAAAAACTCTACGCTAAGCATTACGAGCACAGCGATCCAACGCAACCTAAAGTGTTTATTTCTGAGTTATTAGTTGAAAAATGCTCGCCTGAACTACAAGCAATTGTCACTGATATGGTTTCACAAATTGACGAAAGCGCAGTGACTGCCGATAACTTTTTATATTCAGGCACGCATTGGCAAGTAAGCACCGATACATACAAAAAGTTATTAGCTGAGAGCGAATATGCGGCGTGGATGTCTGCGTGGGGTTATCGTGCCAATCACTTCACCGTGAACATTAATACTTTGGCTAAGTTTGATAACATCCATGATGTAAACCAAGCTCTTAAAGATGCAGGTTTTGCACTCAATACCTCAGGGGGTGAAGTAAAAGGCTCACCAGAGGTGCTATTAGAGCAATCATCAACATTAGCTGATGAATACGCTGTAACCTTTAGCGATGGCGATATGCGCATTCCTAGCTGTTTTTACGAGTTTGCTATTCGTTATCCAAAACCTGATGGTGAAATTTACACCGGTTTTGTCGCTGCCTCTGCAGACAAAATATTTGAAAGCACCAACGCACGATAACCAAAGTGTGTTGAATTTAAAAAGCCCACTTTTGGGCTTTTTTTGTGCCTAATGAATGGTTTAAAACAATTTTATATATCGATAAAACGATAAATAAAAATGAGAACAATCAATTGCCCCCTTATGGGCATGCAGGCTTATGTGTGTAAACTTAAACGCAGTTGCTCATTTCAACTGCGTTTTTTTGCTAAAAAAGGAACCTGCGCTTCCTTTTTAAAATTATAAAAACAACGGCTTATAGTCGTTTTCTAGTTGTTCGAATGACAAATCGCCAATAAATCGACCAAAGCTGAGCCACGTAGCAAGGCCTCTTAAATCTTTAAAATGAGGCGGCACAAATTGCGGATTTTCAATGACACCTAAGTCATGCAATTGCGATATTAATCTAAAGTCATCAATTGATATTTTACCCACCAGCAATAATGGCAACTGATCAATTCGACCAAGCTGTATCGCCACCCTAATTAAGTTGTAAACTAAAACAAAGCCTTTTATGTAAGCAATATCTTTGGTAAAGGGTAAGCCGGTTGCGGTACTGCCTCTAAAAACGCGCTGTGCAAGAGTATAGCTGTCGTCTTTTGATAAACCTTGAGCAACGTAATCTCGGTAAATATCGATAAACTCAGCACCATCAATCACTTTCGTCACCGCTTGAATACGGTTTACTAATTTTGATAAACGACGTGGTGTTGATTTAAGAGTAATAATTTCCGTCAGTACTGCAAGCCCCTCTTGGGTAACCGTAGAGCTTGGTGTGCCTTTACTCAAGCAAGTTAAATAAGGTTGCGCTAAGCCATTTTGAGTCGTGCCTACATGGATCCATCCCTCGTGCACTTCTAAAATATCTAATTCGCGCTGAGAAAACTTAACATCTTGATTGAGCTTAATATTATTAGCACCTGCTGCCGCATCGCTGACAATACCATCACTTAGCATCACCTCTACGTTTATTCCCGGCATGCTGGCATTGACCTGTTCAGATAAAATTCGCACCGCGTCGCTGGCATCAATATTTTTAGGATCTTCAGGCAAAATATCCGCTGCAAGTAAATTTTTTAAAGGCTGTTCGAGCATATTAGCCAGTTCTGATAGCGATGGCTCACCGGCATGAAACAAATCTTTAGGATGACCAAATAGCTCCACTGATAAGTCATGAAACTCTGGCGTACCGCGGTATTCAAGCATGCTCAGAACCGTTTTATATTCGGTACACATTTTACCCATATATTGTGCAATTGGGTTTAATTGCCCCAACTGGTTAATAATATTGCGGTGCAGTGTTGAAAATGCTTGGCGCAACTCGCTAGGAACAAACCCTAAATCGCGCTGTTGATAATAAGCACGATCAATAAGTGGATTTTTTTGACATTTTTGTCTAAAAAATTCCTCTTTAATTTGTTTATCCCAATTTATTGCATCGAGTATTCTAATGGGTGTTTGCAATGCAATGAGTTGGTCGGATAATTCACGAGTTTTCAAAAGTAACGCTTTGTCTATCATGGTAAAAGCTCAACAAAAAGTGAACTTTGAGCATAATTTATAAATGAAAAATAACAAAGCAATATCATACTTTTTAGACTATTGTTTTTATGATGATCGACCCTCACTTCTATAGCGTATGAGTGATTAAATAAAAGGGACAAACAATGAAAAATGAAATCGACAATAAACAGATTCTAGCGGTTTACGAACGCATTCAACAACGCGGAGAAGTCACAGAAGAAGGTAAATTTTATCAAGGGATCACTGCATTTTCTGATATTGACGGCTATACCGTCTATTTACAAGGCAGTGGTGTTTTACTTCGCTTTGGGTTTCATAATACTTATCACCTTGATTATGAACATGACAAACACAAAGACGACTTTTTGAAAAAACTTTACAACATAGCTAATGAAGAGTGATGCGATCAACAAATAGAAGAAACAGACCAACCAGTTCGCGCAATTTGCAGTTTATTAACCGAGTTATTGCGCAATTAAAAGCAGAGCCTGAAAAACTGCAACTCATCAAAAACAACCTTGCTTATTACCGTGCGCAAACGCATTTAAAACGTGGATTTTTACTTGCAATAGAACGCTTTGATTGGGTATTTGAAGCGACCGATAATATTGATGAAATTTGCGACCAAATTATGGCTGACGATTATATTGGCAACCGTTTAAGACGTTATCCTTTGTTATTTAAAGGCGTTGTTGAAACCTAAACAGCGTCTTTATTTATCTCTTCACTAAGTTAACATTTCTGTAAATTAATCTCATATTACACTTCCTAAATCTTTTTTCTTGGATCTTCCCACAAACTCGCCTTACCGCTTTTTAAAGTAACCTGCCCACAAAAAATACAATTAGTACTCTAATAGTTATCACACTAATAAATAAATCACTAAAAGTTTCACCAATTATGTAAAAAAAATATTTACACCGCAAAAAGCAATCAAAAAAACACACGTAACAAGTTGTTATTAAATGATATTTTATAAAAATCCAGCTTGTTAATATAACTTCATTTTAGACTTATTTTATTAATTATTTATCCACATTTCAGACACTCACCATTTGCACGAACCTTGAATTGTTAGAGCTATTACCTTAAGCTTATCTTTATTGAACGATCAATTAATAAAAATTATGCCTAAAGTTGGAATGGAACCTGTAAGGCGTCAGCAGCTAATTGACGCAACAATAGAGTCAGTTGCTCAAAAAGGGTTACAAGCAACCACAATTAATAGTATTAGCAAAAATGCGGGGATGTCCTCTGGCATAATTAGCCATTACTTTGGTGGGAAACAGGGGCTAATTGAAGCAACTGTGCGTTACTTACTGTCTAACTTGAAAGATGACTTGATCAGCAAAGTAGATGAAAAGACCACGCCAACTCAAAGGTTAATGTTTATTGTTGAATCAAACTTTGCGCTAGTACAACAACGAAAAGACACCACTCGGACGTGGTTAAGTTTTTGGGCGCAATCAATGCACGACAAGGAACTTCATCGTTTACAAAATGTAAACAGCAAACGCTTGCAAAGCAATTTAACCGTTTCATTTAAGCAATTAATGCCTTTAGCGCAAGCAAATCTCGCGGCAGAGTTAACCGCAGCAATGATCGATGGTTTATGGCTACGAGCCGTATTAAGCCAATCAGACGAAAATCAGTTTAAACACAGTGAATCACTGGCTAAAAACTACGTGCATTCACTTATCAAGCAATATGGAGCCTAACGTGACTACACCTATCTATCAAAACTTTATCAACGGTCAATTCCTTGCAAACAAAAGCGGCGAAACATTTGATGTAGTAAATCCTGCAACCGGCCAAGTAATTTATGCCGTTGAAGTTGCCGATGAATACGTTCAAAACGCAGCAATTGAAAGTGCAAAACAAGGCTTTAAAGTTTGGTCAGCCATGACCCCTATTGAGCGCAGCCGTATTTTATTAACCGCCGTTGCTATTTTACGCAAGCGTAATGATGAGCTTGCACTAGTTGAAGTGCTCGATACCGGTAAACCAATGCAAGAAGCTAACTGCGTAGATGTTGAAACAGGTGCAGATGTAATTGAATATTTTGCAGGCCTTGCCCCTGCACAAGTTGGTCAACAACAAATGGTTGGCGATGACTTTTACTACACACGCAAAGAGCCTTTAGGTATTTGTGCTGGTATTGGTGCATGGAACTACCCATTACAAATTGCATGTTGGAAGTCTGGCCCTGCCCTTGCAGCGGGTAATGCATTTATTTTTAAACCTTCAGAAGAAACCCCGCTTGGCGCAATTAAATTAGCAGAGGTGTTTATTGAAGCAGGTGTACCCGCTGGCGTATTCAATGTAGTTCAAGGCGCGAGTGAAGTAGGCCAATGGCTTACTGCACACCAAGATATTGAAAAAGTATCGTTTACTGGTGAAGTAGGTACCGGTAAGAAAGTCGTCGCCAGTGCTGCAGGTACATTAAAAGATGTGACTATGGAACTAGGTGGTAAATCGCCGTTACTTGTCTTTGACGATGCCAATATAGAGCAAGCAGTAAGCGCGGCAATGTTAGGGAACTTTTATACCCAAGGTGAAATTTGTACTAATTGCACTCGTATCTATGTTCACAAAAATGTGTACCAGCAGTTTATTGATGAGCTTAAAACTCGCACCGAAAACAATATTATTGCCGGTGATCCACAAGATTTAAACACTAACTTTGGCGCGCTTATTTCTAAAAAGCATCAAGATTTAGTGCTGAGCTACATCAACAAAGGCCTTGAAGAAGGGGCAACGCTATTAACCGGTGGCTCAACGCTTTCACCAGCATCTGCGCCAAATGGTTATTTTGTAGCGCCAACCGTATTTGTTGATTGCAACGATGAAATGACCATCGTTAAAGAAGAAATTTTTGGCCCAGTAATGAGCGTTTTAGTATTTGATGACGAAGATGATGTAATTGCACGTGCTAACGGCACTCACTTAGGTTTAGCTGCAGGCGTTTTCACCAGCGATATTAAACGTGCTCATCGCGTTATTCATCAGCTACAAGCCGGTATTTGTTGGATCAATGCTTACGGTAACTCGCCGGCAGAAATGCCTGTAGGTGGCTATAAGCAATCAGGTATCGGCCGCGAAAACGGCATACAAACGCTTGATCATTACACGCAAACTAAGTCTGTTTATGTTGGTATGGCTGACATAGAAAGCCCATTTTAAGGAATCATTATGAACCACTCTTTTGATTATATTATTGTAGGCGCAGGCTCTGCAGGCTGTGTGTTAGCAAATCGCTTGTCTGAAGATTCAAGTAACAAAGTATTGTTACTTGAAACCGGCGGCAGCGATAAAAGCATCTTTATTAAAATGCCCACTGCTCTGTCGATTCCAATGAATACCGATAAGTATGCGTGGCAATTTCATACGCAGCCAGAAAAGTACTTAGATAACCGTGAAATGCACTGCCCACGCGGTAAAGTGCTTGGCGGCTCATCATCTATTAATGGCATGGTGTATGTACGTGGTCATGCGAAAGATTTTGATGAATGGCAGCAACATGGCGCTAATGGCTGGGATTATCAAGCCTGTTTACCGTATTTTAAAAAAGCAGAAAGTTTTTACCTAGGTGAAAACAGCCATCGTGGTGGAAAAGGCCCCCTTGGCGTTAATAACGGTAATAACATGGAAAACCCTTTGTATAGCGCCTTTATTGATGCTGGTGCTCAAGCGGGTTATGCCACTACAGCTGATTATAATAGTGCTCAACAAGAAGGCTTTGGCCCTATGCACATGACCGTTAAAAACGGTGTGCGCAGCTCAGCCTCTCGTGAATATTTAGATCCGATTAAGCATCGCAGTAATTTAACAATTGTAACCGGTGCACTTGCGCAGCGCGTTATTTTAGACGGTAAAAAAGCAACCGGTATTGAATACAAGCTCAATGGCACAGTTAAAACAGCCAAAGCAAATAAAGAGGTTATTTTAAGTGCGGGCTCTATCGGTTCACCTCACCTGTTACAACTGTCCGGTATTGGTGATACACAAATACTTGAAAAAGCAGGTGTTGAAGTAAAACATCACCTACCAGGTGTTGGTCAAAACTTGCAAGATCATCTCGAGTTTTACTTTCAATATAAGTGTAAACAACCCATTACTTTAAACGGTAAATTAGGCTTGTTTTCAAAAGGCTTGATTGGTGCAAAATGGCTGCTTACCCGTAAAGGTTTAGGCTCAACTAATCACTTTGAATCATGTGCGTTTATTCGCTCAAAACCCGGTGTTGAATGGCCAGATATTCAGTATCACTTTTTACCGGCAGCAATGCGTTACGATGGACGCAGTGCTTTTGCAGGGCATGGTTTTCAAGTGCATGTAGGTCATAACAAACCTAAAAGTCGTGGCAGTGTCACCATTGCATCAGCTGATCCAACACAACCACCAAAAATTGTGTTTAATTATCTTGAGCATCAAGACGACATTGAAGGCTTTAGAGCGTGCGTACGTTTAACGCGTGAAATCATTGAACAACCTGCCTTTGACAATTTCCGTGGTGAAGAAATTCAACCAGGGCAACAAGTTCAAACTGATGAGCAAATTGATGCCTTTGTGCGCCAAGCAGTAGAAAGTGCTTACCACCCTTCTTGCTCTTGTAAAATGGGTGAAGACGCCATGGCGGTGGTTAATTCAAACACTCAAGTGCATGGCATGCAAAGCTTGCGTGTGGTTGACTCGTCAATTTTTCCAACAATACCTAACGGTAATTTAAATGCGCCTACCATTATGGTTGCCGAAAAAGCCGCTGATATTATTTTAGGAAATAAGCCCTTAGCTCATACAGGAGTTGATGTTGTGAATGCCACTGATTGGCAAACTACACAACGAAATAAAACCCTTTAATTTAGCCTGCCATAAAGGCCACTCCTTTAAGCAAAATGCTTTAAGGAGTGCCTTTATGCGCCTTGCAGTGGCTCACAAGCATAAATAGGTTATGCCTGTGTTAATGCAAGCACAATAAAAAACGGAGTATATATGTGTTACTTTTATTCATTCTGGGAGGGCGATAATGACTATTTGGCTTAATGCTGGCATTATTTTCACCTTACTTGCGATTGTTGCTATTTTAATTAAATGGGGCAATGTACGCGTAGTAGGCGTCACACCAGTGAGAACATTCACCTTTATAGCAATCCTGTTTACCTCGGGCCTAGACGTTGGCCTCATTATGTTTCCTTTAACCGAATTTGCCGGTTATGCAGACATAAAAGCAAGCCCAGAATATGCATTTGCCAACCCTCTCTCTATTGAGTTTGGTTATTGGGGATTTTTAATTTGGGGATTTTATTTTCTTACGTGCTTTTATTTCTGTGTAATAGAACCCAAAGTAAAATTTTTTGAAATTCCATGGGTTAAATTTTTAAACAACGTAGTTATCATTGGTACTTGTGCGTTTACCGCTTACTTACTATTGAGCAACCTACCGTGGTATTTACCTGAACTCGGAGACGGCTCAAATGTTATTCCTGAGTTTTACTTAATCGTGCTTGCCGCTATTTGTTTTGCGGTGTATTCAAGTACCGATATTAAATATGTACGCTTTTTAAGTATTGCAACTACTTGGTTGTTTATAGCCCTAATTGGCTTTATGTGGGCTGATGCCTTCTTATTTGGCGATAGCGAACTCTCTGCATTTACTAAAAACATTGGATTAATTGGTAATTACTTTGCCAACATCAATGAGTTTGTATTACCACTGAATGATTACCATGAGTTTTACTTATTTTGGTGGTTTGCGTGGAGCATTATGATTGGTCAATTTACATCGCGTTTTGTGGGCGGTTTAAAAACCTATCAAGTCCTTGGTGCTATGCTGATTTTCCCATCGATTCCAATCGCTATCTGGTTTAGTGTGTTATATCACTACCATGAAGCCGGTATTCCAACCGAGGGAATCAAAAACTTTGCTATGGTGTTTGTAGGTATCGTATTTGTTATTAACTCGCTCGATTCACTGATTCGTTTATACACAGATAATTTAAACCTAACCGTAAAACGCTTTGGTAAATTTAAATATATTGCCATGAACGTTGTCGCTTTGTCGCTACTAACATTGCTATTTAAGCTTGAGTTTTTGCAAATTCAATGGGTGGGTGCTTTAGTTATAGGGTTATTCTTTATTTGCCTTGGTTTTATTGCCTACAGCAAACTTAAAACGGTCAGCAATATCGAAGGATCGCCTAAAGCGAATAAAATTGATTACACAAAAATAGAAACTATCAGCTAGTAAAACACATGAACAATAAATTAAAACAACTTTTTATCGCTTTACCGTTCACCGTTTTATCAACAACGGCAGCGGCTAACTGGTCAACAACGATTACGGCTGCATCTGATTACACCTTTAATGGTGTATCACAAACAGATAACGATCCGGCACTGCAAGCAAGCCTTGACTACGCGTATGATAACGGTGTTTATGCCGGTGTATGGGCATCAAACGTAGATTTTGGTGATGACACCGACTTTGAACTAGATGCTTATGTAGGCCGATACATTCAGTTAAACGAACAAGTAAGCCTGGATTACGGTATTGCTTATTACACTTACCAAGGTAATAACAGCGATGGTAACTACGCCGAAGCGTATACTAAATTTGGTTACACCAGTGACTACGGCCAAACAGAGCTTAACTTTTGGTACAGCTGGGATTACTTTGGCTACGATACTGGCCATGTGATTTCTATGATTGCGCACACTTACGAGCTTGCGCCAAATCATGCGATTCGTGCCAGCTTTGATATTTCAAACTCACTCGATGGCAATAAGTTCCAATGGGATGAAGCTAAGGGCGATAAATCGTATCATCATTATCGCTTAGCATACCAAACAAGCTATGAAGGATTTGGTATTGAAGTAGCAGCTGAAAATACCAGCCTAGACTACGATTATGCCGATGAGCGAATTGTACTTGCTATCTCACGTACATTTGACTTGTAATAGTTAGCAGGGTCTGTTGTACTTTTAAGATTGAATTTGCAGCAGCCTGTTTGGTATTTAGGCAAAGCAGAGCCTATGTAGTGTTATTCTCCATAAATAGGCGATAACGTAGCATTAATGCCAAACAGGCGATGCCCAAAGGGTTCTTCCTAGGGGCTATTTACTCTTTGTTGCTCGGTTTTTACTTAGCCCACTAGGTTACAAACCTCGCGCCGCGATTAAACACCCCCTAGTTTGAACAAATTTCAATCCACAAAGGTCAACAGACCCTAGTAAATATAAAAAACACGCTACTGGTTAGCGTGTTTTTTTATTGCCTAGCAAAATCTTACTTTTATATTATTTATAGCGTTATAACTGCCACGCATAACTGACTTTAGTAAAGAAAGTACGTTGGTCTCGCTCAATGCTTTTTAACGAGTCATCCTGATAACCTTTATCTGAATAACCTAAATAAAATAGCGTTTGTGCGTTAATTTTGTATGAGTACACCAGCTGACTACCGTAATCTTTGTTGATTTCGCTAACCTGATAAAAGTAAGCATCCTCATCTCTGTCTATATCTTCAAACTGTAAAATCAGCTTAAGCATAGCGCGCATACTAAACTTATAATAAAGCCTAAAATCAATAAGGTTTGCGGTAAAAACACGTCGCCCTTGGTAATCATCTAAATGGCTATAATTATGCCTAACATCGACCTGCCAATGGTTATTAATATCCCAAACAGCCTGCGATTGTGTGGTTAAAACATCGCCTAGCTGCTCATTAGTGTAATCTATACGGCTTGCATATTCGGCATATAACGATAATCTCAGATCTTTTGACGGTCTAAAAGCCGTATAAAAATAACCAATATTTTGGTTATAAAACTTGCCGTTATAATTTTCATAGCGATTTAACAAACCCAGCTCAAATACAGACTGCTTTTGACCTTGAAAGGTCATGTAACCTTCGTATTCTTCTTCAAGTAACTCGCCATTTTGCGCCCAGGTTTTATCCCAATCGGCGGTGTATGACCAGGTTGTTAGCATATCATGTTCATCACCATACCAAGTTTGTCCGCCACCAAAACCTACTTTTTCATAGTCTACCTTTTCTTGATAACCTAAATCGGTCCGGTAATCCTCACCAATATTGTCATAGGTCGCGTAGAGCTTATAATCACGCTTATCGCGTGTCAGCTTTAATGCATACGCCATATCCGACTGAGAGTCTGCTAAATTGTAGTTATCAACTAAAAACGGCGAGTTATTGGTATCAGCATTCGCGATTTGATAATTAAGCGTATCTGACTGATTAAACCAATAGCTTCCATCAACCGATAGCACCGTATTATGGTAGTCACTACTTTCTCTATGTGTAGAAGTGACACCAATAGTACCTTGTTGGCCAATATCATATTGATAACGTGCCACCGCCGCTTTGGTTTTATCATTTAAGTTGGCAAAGCCCGAGCCTTGGTTACTTGGCAATAAAATATTACTGTTATCGTCATCTGCAAACATCAGCGCATAACTGTGACTGTCGGTTTTACCGGTCAGCTTGGCGCCAATATTTGGCTCAGCTATGGTACGGGTATACAGCAGCTCAAATAAATTACTTTTAAAATAAGACGCGCCATCTAAGAAGAACGGACGTTTTTCAGCGTAATAAATAGAATAAGTGGTGTTTACATCCAGCTCTAACGAATCGGTTTCTACCTGAGAAAAGTCTGGGTTTATTGTGGCATTAATTACCGCATCTTTGGTAACCCCCCAACGAAGGTCAAGCCCTATCTCAGTGTCTACATCGCCATTATCCCACGCACCCGGTACTTGTGTTTTTTGATCGTTTCTTAATGCGGTTAAGGTTGGCGTTAATTGCAGGTTTTTACTCGGTGCTAAATTATTAAATCCGCTTATTTTATCAAACTGACATAAACTACATTTAATATCACGGTCAAAGCCTGTGCTTGATAATTGATACAACACATCACGCTGATAGTTTCGCATTACAGCAAAACCCCAGGTAGATTGATCTTTATTTTGCGCAAATCGCAGCGCTTTAAACGGAATACGCATTTCAACTACGTAACCTTGCTCGTTTACGGTACCGGCACTGTCCCAAATGGCATCCCACGATAAATCTGACACCCATTCATCGGTATCCGTCATGCGAAGGTCACCTTGAGCGCCCAGTGGGTTTACATAAAACTCATAGCCTGTACGTTCATCGTTAAAGGTATCAATCACCAAACCGACAGTATCATCTTGCCAGAGGGTATCTCTGTCACGAAGCGCCGCGCGAATTTTACTCGGATCGGGGTCATAAGCTACAAACGCCACATATAAATTATGACCATCGTCATAAAGGTATGCATCGGTTTTTACTGGCGGTGTGCCTTTTTCATTCGGCTCATCTTGATAATTTACCGCAACATGTGTTGCTTGTTGCCAATGTGGCTCGTTAAGCACGCCATCTACATCAATATTTTTATTAATGTGCGCGAGTTGATAATTAAGCTTATCGGCAAGTGCATTAGGGCTGAGAGTTAAACCGAGGCTGAAGCTGATAAAACACAGCAATGTTGTTATTTTTATAGGTATAAAGTACTGCATAAACATCCATTTAGGTTTATTTACTTGTTAAAAGTAAACTTTGCTCAGGAGTGTAAATTATACAGGTACATTTGTTAATAGTTGCGCGCTATTATTTGCAATAAAATTAACAAAAAACCAATACACAACGAAGTGGAATGATTATGTGTCGAGAAGTTTTAATTTATTAGCCACACCATTCCAGCTATCGGCATCTTCTGGGGCGGGTTTAACTTGGGTGATGCGTGGCCATATTTCTGCTAGCTCCGCATTTAATTGGGTAAACTCTTTTTGCGATTCAGGTAATTCATCTTCTTGAAAAATAGCATCAGCGGCACACTCAGGTACGCATAAACCACAGTCAATACAGTCAATAGGGCTAATAGCCAAAAAATTAGGACCTTCAAAAAATGCATCTGCAGGGCATACTGATACGCAATCAGTATACTTACATTTTATACAGTTTTCGGTGACTACAAACGCCATAATGGTTTAATACCTAATGTTTCACAATAACAGCTGCGGATCATACCCAACCCTTACCAAAACACAATAAATAAGTGCCAAAAGTGGGCAATTTAACGTAACATATGGCGCTTATAAATCAGCGCTTTGTGCACACCCCTTATTGTGAGCGGAATTTACTTTCCGCTATGACACCAAAAGAGATATTAATGATACGTTTAACCGAAATAAAGCTGCCGCTTGACCATGACGAAAATGCCATTGGCCAAGCCATCATCAATAAATTAAATATAAGTCCAGAGCAGCTACACAGCTACAATGTGTTTAAACGCGGTTACGATGCACGTAAAAAAAGCGCCATTTTACTGATTTACACGCTTGATGTTGAGGTAGATAACGAAGCACAACTGTTAGCCTCGTTTGAAAAAGACCAACACGTTAAAGTCTCCCCTGACACCAACTACAAATTTGTAGCACACGCTAATAGCAGCATTAAAGAGCGTCCTGTAGTAATTGGCTTTGGCCCATGTGGTTTATTTGCCGGTTTAGTGCTGGCACAAATGGGCTTTAAACCAATAATTCTAGAGCGCGGTAAAGAGGTACGTGAACGCACCAAAGACACCTTTGGCTTTTGGCGTAAAAAGGCCCTCAATACCGAATCAAACGTTCAGTTTGGTGAAGGTGGTGCAGGCACGTTCTCAGACGGTAAGCTCTACAGCCAAGTAAAAGATCCTAAACATTATGGCCGTAAAGTGATCACTGAATTTGTAGAGGCTGGTGCTCCTGAAGAAATTTTATACGTTAGTAAGCCGCACATTGGTACTTTTAAACTAGTAACCATGATTGAAAAAATGCGCGCCCGAATTATAGAACTTGGTGGTGAGATTCGTTTTAGCACCCGCGTTGACGATATCCATTTAGACAACGGCCAAGTTACAGGGCTGACACTTTCTAATGGTGAAAAGCTTGAAACTCGCCATGTGGTTTTAGCGGTTGGTCACAGTGCCCGTGATACGTTTAAAATGATCCACGATAAAGGCATTTATGTTGAAGCAAAACCCTTTTCAGTAGGCTTTAGAATAGAACATAAGCAATCAATGATTGATGAATGCCGCTTTGGTGATAATGCGGGTAACCCTATTTTAGGCTCTGCCGATTACAAATTGGTACACCATTGTAATAATGGCCGAACTGTATATAGCTTTTGTATGTGCCCTGGCGGCACTGTAGTTGCCGCTACCTCTGAAGAAGGCCGTGTGGTTACCAACGGTATGAGCCAATATTCACGTAGTGAACGTAATGCTAACAGCGCTATTGTAGTGGGTATTTCGCCAGAAAAAGATTTTCCAGGCCACCCTTTAGCTGGTATCGATTTACAGCGTAAGCTAGAAGAGCAAGCCTATGAGCTGGGTGGTAAAAATTATGATGCCCCAGCACAGCTGATTGGTGACTTTTTAAAAGGTAAATCGTCGGCTAATTTAGGCGATGTACAGCCTTCGTATACGCCAGGTATAAAACTGACTGATTTAAGCAACGTATTACCTCCTTTTGCGATTGAAGCCTTGCGTGAAGCAATTCCAGCCTTTAACAAGCAAATTCGTGGTTTTTCAACTAATGATGGCTTACTCACTGGGGTAGAAACGCGTACTTCATCACCAATAAGTATCAAGCGCGATAAAACCTTCCAAAGTATTAATACTAAAGGGCTTTACCCTGCAGGTGAAGGCGCAGGTTATGCAGGCGGTATTTTATCAGCGGGTATTGATGGCATTAAAGCCGCTGAAGCGGTTGCGTTATCGATGCTAGAAAACGCCTAACTCGATTTAATCGACCTTTATCGAAAAACCTCACATTGTGAGGTTTTTTTGTGCTAAAAATAACCTGTGTTTCCATAAAATAGATAATAACAATGAGTATAAAACGGCTACTTTTAACCTTATGTGTTTGTACAATAACTAACTTACACGCAGCGGCTAACAATACAGAGCTTAAAACCATTAGTGACATTCACAGTGCCTATAAAAATAATAGCACTACAGCTGAGCAGCTTACCCGCACTTATATCGACAGAATAAACGCTCTCAATCCTAAATATAATGCGGTAATTAGTATTGAGCCCACTGCAATTGAACAAGCCAAACAACTCGATGCGCTGTTTAAAGCCAGAAAATGGGCAGGCCCTTTACATGGTATTGCGGTATTACTAAAAGATAACATTGAAACAACAGGTACATTACCCACCACAGCAGGTTCACTGGCACTTAAAAATAACGTTACCGATAAAGATGCCTTTGTGGTTAAACAATTACGCCAAGCAGGCGCTATTATTTTAGGCAAAGCGAACTTAAGTGAATGGGCTAATTTTCGCTCATCATATTCGTCATCTGGCTGGAGTGCCATTGGCGGACAAACCCATAACGCCCATGATGTAACTCGTAATCCGTGTGGCTCAAGCTCAGGCTCTGCCGTGGCGGTTGCTTTAAATTTTGCGCCTATTGCGCTGGGCACTGAAACCGACGGCTCAATTACCTGCCCTGCATCTGTTAATGGGGTGTACGCCATTAAACCCAGTATGGGGCAAGTTTCACGCGCAGGCGTGATCCCCCTTTCTAGTAGCCAAGATTCGGTAGGTCCAATGGCGCATTCTTTAAAAGATGCACTCGCAGTATTGTCCGTCATTCAAGGGGAGGACCCTAATGATGTATCAACACTCAACGTAAATAGAACGCTTGATGGCATAGCGCCTAAGCCGTCACTGAGAATAGGCGCTTTACCTGCCAATAAGTTTACTGTGGCAACACAAAAGCTTTACGCTAAGCAGTTACAAACATTAAAAGACGCAGGTCATACGCTAGTCAATGTTGAAGTAAAAGATGATTTAAGCACGCTTTACGTTGATGAATACGCCATCCTACTTTACGACTTTAAAGCCGAAATTAACCACTACTTAAGCAAAACACCAACGCAGGTAACGGTAAAAAGTTTAGACGAGTTAATCGCATTTAATATCGCAAATAAACAGCAGGAAATGCCCTACTTTGAGCAAGATATTTTACAACAAGCTAACGCGGTTGATTTGAGTGAGAAACAACAATATCAAAAAACCAAGGTGCGTTATCGCGCACTAGCAAAGCGCGCTATTAGCAATTTATACCGCAATAATAAGCTAGATATTGTAATTACGCCCACCGTTTCACCGGCTTGGAAAACCGATTTAATTAACGGCGATAACTTTAAAGGCAGTAGCAGTTCATTGCCTGCCATTGCAGGGACGACCCATATTACTTTACCGGTTGGCAAAGTAAGCCACTTACCGGTAGGTTTGTCGGTTATTGCTAATCAAAACGATGAAGCGGCTGCTTATGCGTACGCTGCTATTATCGATAATGTATTAGGCACAAAAAAACCTGAGTAAACTCAGGTTTTTTTAATGGCTTAGCTGTCTTACTTTTTAAGTGACAGCTTTTCGCCTTTTAAGCTTTTACGTACATTAGAAATACGCGAACGGTTTTTCGCTCTCGCTTCACCGGTAGCCTGGCCTGATGGCTTGTTAGCACGGGTACGGCGTAAATGCGCTGGCTTTTTACCAATTTTATCAATCAGTACTTCACGATTACTTACTTCGTAACCTTCTAAGTAAACACGTTTAATTTTTTGACCAATTAAGGTTTCAATTTCAAACAACATGTTTTCTTCTTCGCGACTCACAAACGAAATTGCTTGTCCTTGGTTACCAGCACGACCGGTACGGCCAATACGGTGTACGTAATCTTCAGCAAGCCAAGGTAAATCAATATTAATAACGCGCGGTAAACCGTCAATATCGATACCACGGGCTGCCACTTCTGTTGCAACTAGCACGCGTACTTTGCCTTCTTTAAATTCACGCAACGCACGACGACGGTTACCTTGCGATTTATCGCCATGACATACTGCCGCTGGGATACCGTCTAGGTTAAGTTCAGTCACTAACTCATCTGCGGTTTCTTTCATGTTTACAAACACTAGCACTTGCTGCCAGTTTTTCTTACCAATCAGTTCAGAAAGCAACTCTTGCTTACGGCGCTCTTCTACTGGGTAAACCACGTGTTGTACTGTGCTTGCGGTGCTGTTAGTTTGATCAACACGGACAATTTCAGGCTGCTTTAACACTTTAGAGGCAAACTGTTTAATTGCTGCTGGGAAAGTAGCTGAAAACAATAAAATTTGACGCTCATCAGAACAGCTTTTTATTACGCTTTGCATGTCATTAATAAAGCCCATATCAAGCATACGGTCAGCTTCATCAAGGACTAAATGTTTTACTTGGGCAAGGCTTAAGTTACCTAAACGAATATGATCAAGTAAACGCCCTGGTGTTGCTACTACAATATCCACACCTTCTTTGAGTGCAATTTCTTGTCCTGCGGTATTAACACCACCAAATAAACTCACTACTTTTAGCGAAGTGTACTTAGCAAAGTCTTTAAAGTTATTCGCTATTTGCTCTGCAAGCTCACGCGTAGGTGCAAGGACTAAGGCGCTTGGCGCATTCGTAGTACTGCTATCTGACTCAAATAACTTTTGGATAATAGGGAGTGCAAAGGCAGCGGTTTTACCTGTGCCGGTTTGCGCACTCGCTAAAACGTCTTTACCTTTACGAACAGCCGGAATAGCTGCGCGCTGAATGGGCGTAAGGGTGTGGTAATTAAGTTCGTCTAACGCCTGAATAAGTTCAGGGGCAAAACTAAAAGATTTAAAATTCATTGCTGTATAACCTGCGGCCACATTATCAAGGGTCGCAAATTATACAGTAAAATCGCTTAAACAGTTAGTTTTAAACACCATAAAACACTAATTTATAAAATGCGGGGTAATTAGCTATTATTAGACGCTGTTTGAGTTAGCTAAATGATTTTAACTCGCAATATTAATCCTCGCTTATTCACTTCTTTATTGCGATTTTATAAACTTTACACCGTTCTTTTACATTGTGTTACATAACCATTTGCATTTAAATAAAAAAAGCAGGTACACTTTCCCGCCCATTTTGTTGGGTGAATATAAATTAAAGGAAATTAATAATGATAAAAAGATGTTTAACTGCTGCGGTATTAGTAAGCGCGTTTGTTTCAATGCCGTCACAAGCAAAAAGTGGCATCAACCCATGGCAACAATGCGGTATTGGCGCGATGGTTTTCCCAGATAATGGCGTTGCTGCAGCAATTTCTAATATTATTTGGGATTTAGGCACAACTGCAGTGTCTTCTAACATCTCTTCAGTAGAAAGTTGTGAAGGCGCTAACGTAAAAACAGCGCAGTTTATTCAACAAACTTTTCCTGTATTAGAACAAGAAATAGCACAGGGTGAAGGCGAGTATATCGCTGCAATGCTTAACGTACGTGGTTGTGATGTAACTGCACATCAACAAATTATCACTTCGGTACGTAACGATTACGCAAACGCGCCAATAGACAATGCACAAGCATTTTATGAATTAGTTGAAGGTAAAATTACAACTAACTTTTCATCTCAATGCGCTGCAATCTAATAATTAAAGGGCTTAACAGCCCTTTTTTTTGGTTAAACAATGAAACCTCTATTTTATTTAATTAGTGCTTTTTTATTCATCTCTTTCTCAAGCTCTGCCACGCAATCTATCTCTGTTTTAGCCAAACACCCAATATGGTTGAAATTAGGGCATTACAAAAACCAACCAGCTACCATCAGTTATATTACTAACGCATCATTTTTTATTGCAGATAACGGACGTACTGATCCGGCTGCCGAATTAAAAGCAACAATCCATGCTTTTAATAACCTGCCCTCAATGCCATGTCGCTACCCTGCTCGTTACCAATGGCTCAAAGAGCAAGGTTTAACCTTTTCAATGCCAGCTGCAGAGTGCCCAAAATTAAAGCAATGGCGAGAGCAACAAGCAATTCACTCTGTTAGTTTAGTATTTGCATCTGGTTATATGAGTAATCCCGCATCATTATATGGTCATTTATTACTTAAACTTAATCGCTCGACCGAATCAAAAAACAAATTATTAGATTACAGTATTAACTATGGCGCACACGTTCCAGATAATGAAAACGGCTTGGTGTATATTATCAAGGGCTTGTTTGGTGGTTATAAAGCCGGTTTTTCAGATCAATTGTTTTATCGCCACCAGCACAACTATGGTGAAATAGAATTAAGAGATTTATGGGAATATACCCTCAATCTAAACGAGCGCGATGTGGTTTTTATTGCTAATCACTTATGGGAAATTTTAGGCACTGAATTTGATTATTACTTTGCCGATGAAAACTGCGCGTTTCATCTTGCTCAAATTATTGAACTTGTTATTGGCGATCAACTAACCAGCGAAGGCGCTCCTTGGGTAATACCAGCCACTATTTTTTCAAGATTAAACACGGCCACTTACCAAGGCCAATCGGCGGTTAAAAAGATCACATTTACCCCCTCGCGCGACACTGTATTTACCAAACATGTTCAATTTTTAAGTGAAAAAGAGCTCAGCTTTGCAAAACAAATCTTTGCCGAATCACCTGTACTTAAAAACGAATCGTTTTTAGCTTTGCCAGTACACTCTCAAAAAGCCATTATTGGCGCTTTATTTGAACTCGTACAAGTAAAACAAATTCAAAAGCAAACCCCAGTAAAAATAAGTGAGTTAAAGAATGCACTTATTAAAGCGCGCTTAAAGCTGCCAATGGGCGAAAACAAAGTAAAATTTCAATTTACCCAACAGCCACCACATCAAGGGCAAAAGCCCTCTAATAGCTCAGTTTCTGCGGTGCACACGGCTGAGCAAACACAGTACACTTTGGGTTTTAGGTTGAGTTATTTTGATACCCTTGCCTCTGATATTGCCCGCATTCCATTTTCTAATTTAGAAATGTTAGATACCGAGCTGATGTTTACTGATGGCGAAACTTACATAAACAAAGTTCATTTATTAGATTTGGAGTCATTCAATCCAAACCAATTATCTTGGGCTAATGAATCTAAGTGGTCGTGGAAAATTAATGTTGGATTCGACAGACAACCAGCACTGTGCAGAACCTGTAAACGTAGCTTTGTTATGGGGGGAGCCGGACAAGCTTGGCAATTTAGCAACAACACCTTAGCCTATAGCTTAATTAATGGTTATTTAGGTGGTTTAGCTAAAAACAGCCACTTTTATGATTCGTCGGGAGAAGTGGGGATTATTACTGGTACTGACTCAGGTATTAAACTTAAAGCATCCTACGAAAAGTCATTCTTAAATGCTAAAAACCCTGCGCAAACCAAACTAGAACTGGCAGTGCCTATTAGCCAAGATATTGATATTAGATTAGCGGTCACTCACGCTAATTCAGTTATGTGGCAGCTTAAACTCAACTACTATTGGCAATAATATAAAAAGCAGCCTCTGTGTTCACAGTAGGCTGCTTTGAAAATTTAGTATTTAATAAATAGTCTAACAGTTTAAGATAAAATCAAAACCTTACTAATATCCACACACTGCGCTCGACTACCGACAAAATCTTGCTCATTAAGCTGATTAATTAGGGTTTCACCTTGTTGCTGTTGCTCATCGCTAAGCGGCACATAAGGCATTCTAAACACTGGGTTAACCGCGCCTGTCATGATCATCGCGGTGTTAATGGCAATTGGGTTTGGCTCGCAAAACAGCCAGTTCATTAATGGTTGTAATGAATTATTTAACGCATCATTTTTGCTATCCATTAATTGACGGAACAAACCCGGGATCAAGTTAGACGTAACTGAAATAACGCCATGTGCTTTATGAGTATGGCGTGCATCGTGTGCTTCGTCATCATTACCAGACCAACACGCAATACCTTGTTGTTCATAGTGCGCTATACGCTCATTGCCACCACATTCTTTAACACCAATAAAGTGCTCATGCTGGGCCAGTGGTTCAATAATATCAGGGGTGAGGTCTTGACCTGTGCGCCCTGCTACGTTGTAAATAAACGCCGGACCAATATCAAGCACACGTTTAAAGTGTTCTTTAACACCGGCAATTGATGTGCGCCCGTAGTAAGGGTTAATTTGCAATGAGGCATGCATGCCGCTGGCAAAACCATATTTAGTTGCCTTAATTGCTTCGCGCGTATTATTACTGCCGGTGTTGCCTACAATCAGTAATTGCTCAGCAAATTTATTGGCACTGTGCGCAATTAGCATTAAATGCTCTTCCCAGTTCATTAACTGGCCTTCACCGGTGGTGCCACCAACAACTATGCCGTCAACACCCGCTGCAATTTGTATTTCAACGAGTTCATCATACTTTGCAAGATCGATTTCACCATTGGTTAAGTAAGGTGTTTTAATTGCAGTAATAAGGCTTGCTTGTTTAATTTGTTCTAGGGTGCGCATAAAAAAATCATTGTTATTAATACTTGGCCTATTTGTACCATATTTACTGCACTATTTGCAGTGATAGCCAGTATTTAATTATGAAATGGCTTGTGTTATTGGGTTTGATGATACAAAATAAACAACTGTATAAATAAACAGTATTTGTTTTTTACTATTAAGCGAGCCACTATGCGTTTATCTGACTATTTAAGCACTCACTTTTATCACACTGATGAGTTATGCCAAGCACTCAACATAAACACTGAAACCCTTGAAAACTGGCAAGCGCAAAGCATTTTTCCTAAACCGAGTTATTGCATTAAAAACCAGATGAGTTGCAGCTCTTATTCAGGCTTGTATGAATGTGAAGAATACGACGATTATTATCCTCGAGGTTGTGTAAATTGGGGGCAAGGGTTAGTTAAACAAAAAATTGAGTCATCTAATCAGGCGTTTAATTTGTTTGCTCAGTACTATACCCAATGCTTAGCTAAGCTTGCACAGCAAGGCTTTATATTTAACGAAGAATTGTTTGGCTGTGAAATAGAAGAACATTTACAGCAAGTGTGGCAACAGTTTTTATGCAGCAAATATGGGGTGCTCACCCAAAATGGCTTAATTGATGAAATTGTGGCTGTGGATATTGGCAGATTATTAGTGGACGATATAACCGAACTGCGCAGTAAAGCCAGTTTAGATAAGGATGAGCGCGCCCGTATTCACCCCGCCATGAAGCTTTTAAATAAAGCCCTCAGCCATGGCGCCGATCACGAAAAGCAACTTACATTACGTAGCCGCTATATTGATGCCCTTATTTTAAAATACGATTTATCGATTAAATAAAGTTACAGCTCCTGCTTTGCTATTAGCTTTGTGCTGTTAACCAATGGTTTTATACACATCAATATTGGTAGAGGTAATAAATGTACCTACTGCATCACCAAAGGCTTTAAAGTGAGGTGCGTTTTTATGGGCTTCAAAATGCTCAGTAGACGCCCATTGCTCACTCACTAAATAGATGGTTTGCTCAGCATCGTTTTTAACTGATAGCTCGTAACGCAGGCAGCCTACTTCTTGGCGCGAGGTCTGTTGAAAGTTTTCGAGCTCGGTTAAAAGGCGATCTGCATCGCTATTTTCACTCGATAGTGTGGCAATTACCGTTAACATGGGTGTTCCTTGTTTAAAAAATAAAGGTGCAGCTTTACTGCACCTGTTTTAGCTTTAGCTCTTTGGTTATTGATCCCACTGCGGTGCAAAGTCGGGCGTTGCTTGGCGGTCGTTGCAATCAAGGCCATCTATACGCGCTATGTCTTCATCATCAAGTTTAACTTTGTCGTTAAAGTTATCTTCTAAATTTTTACGCTTGGTCGATGATGGAATGGTGGTCATGCCATTTGCATTTTCCCATGCAATAACCACTTGCGCTGGCGTTGCATCGTGTTTATTGGCAATATCTATAATGGTTTGATCGTTCAACACTTTACCAACCACAAACGGCATATAGGCTGTTACATGTATGTCATGCTGAGCACAAAAGGCGCGCAGTTTAGTGTTGGTTAAATATGGATGTACCTCAATTTGATTAGTGAATATTTCGCGAGGATCTAAGGTTTGCATCGCTTCTTTTAAGTTCGCAATAGTGAAGTTTGATACGCCAATATGTTTAGTTAACCCTAACTTTTTAGCTTTTAGTAGCTCAGTCAGGTATTCGCTCATAGGCTCATTGTTTGAGGGTGCAGGCCAGTGAACTAGCAATAAATCAACCGAGTCAACTTGCAGCTTTTCTAATGACTTTTCTACACTTGCGATAAAGTCGTTTTTATTGAGTTTATTGTTCCATACTTTGGTGGTAATAAATAATTCATCTCTGGGGATATTACTGTCTTTAATAGCTTGGCCAACTTGCTCTTCGTTACCATAAATTTGCGCGGTATCAATATGACGAAATCCTACTTCTAACGCCATTTTTACAGATTCATAAGCAGTTTTACCTTCTAAACGAAAAGTACCCATACCTAAGTCTGGCATTTCAATTACACGTTGTGTCATAGCTTTATCCTTGTTAAATAATTGGTTTAAAATTCAAACGTCGCGTTTACTAAATACACCGATTACTTTTTTGATTTAAAATTTTGACCTCATGCGAATACTGAGGCCATTCATTTTTATTTCAAGACTAACCTATATGAGTTCGGCTTTATTTAGCCTGAACATTATGTTTATCTAGCCTGCCACTGTATCGAGTGACTATTAAAGCCAGTAATGAAACAACGGCCCCAATCCATGCGGTATCTTTTAGTTCCATATGCTCGACTACAAGCCCCCCTGTAACAGAGCCTAAGGCTATTCCAATATTAAACGCCGCGATGTTTAAGCCCGATGCGACATCTACCGCATTAGGAGTGTGCTTTTTTGCCTGTTTTACTACATAAAGCTGCAATCCTGGTACATTACCAAATGCAAATGCCCCCCATATTAAAATAGTCAGCACCGCGGCTACTTTTGATTCCATAGTAAAGGTGAAAGCCAATAAAATAATTGTTAACGCGCTAAATATAATACTCAGTGCGCTAATTGGGCCTCGCTTGTCGGCTAATTTTCCGCCCCATATATTACCAACAGCCACCGACACACCATAAACCAGCATTATTAAACCAATAGCGGATAGTGCAAAGCCAGTTTGCTGCTCTAATATAGGCGCTAAGTAAGTAAACGCGGTGAACGTACCACCGTAGCCTAATATAGTCATTAAATATACGAGCAATAAGCGCGGCTTAACAATAACCTGTAGCTGCTCTTTAAACGTCGCCGGAATAGACTGCTTTAAGTTTTTTGGTACTAAAATAGCGCTGCCAATTAGCGCAATTAAACCTAATGCCGAAACCACTAAAAAAGTTGCACGCCAGCCAAAGTGCTGGCCAATCCATGTTCCTAATGGCACACCCGTTACAAGCGCTACCGTAAGGCCGGTAAACATAATTGCGATAGCGCTCGCCTCTTTGTCTTTACTTACCAAGCTTGTTGCTATCATTGAGCCAATAGAGAAAAATACACCGTGAGCTAAGCCTGTTAGTATGCGCGCCAGTATTAGTGTTTTGTAACTCGGCGCTTGCCAAGCTAATAAATTACCCATAACAAATAAGCCCATAAGGCTTATAAGTACCACTTTTCGGTTCCAGCGCCCCGTTAATGCAGTGAGTACCGGTGCGCCAATAGCTACACCAACTGCATATAAGCTCACTAGTAAGCCTGCTGATGGTAAGCTCCCCCCTAAATCGTTTGCAATAGTTGGCACTAAACCCACTATAACAAACTCGGTTGTTCCAATTGCAAATGCGCTTAAGGTAAGCGCCCATAAAGCCAATGGCATAAATACATCCTCATTTTTAAAATAGATGCATAGTGTGTGTAAAAATCCCTTTGCAATAAATAGCATAAATGGCAAAATACTTTTGTTTATTTTGCAAATATAAACGAGTGAATTTATGCCTGTTCAAGCTAAAACTGAAGATCTAGAAATGTTTATTACCATTGTGGATTGTGGCAGTTTTTCCGGTGCGGCTAGTTTACTTGATTTAAATGTAGCTAAGGTTTCAAGAGCGCTATCTCGCCTTGAAAGCAGGCTAAACTGCACATTATTAAACAGAACAACTCGGCGTTTAGAACTGACCGAGGAAGGACATATATACATAGAATATGCGCGAAAGGCTTTAAACACTCTGCTCTTAGGGGAAGAAACAATAAAGCTACTTAAGCAAGCACCTAGCGGGCACTTGCGTATAGATGCAGCAAGCCCTTTTGTTTTACATCAACTAGCGCCACTAATTAATGAATTTAAAAAGCAATACCCGCAAATCACGCTCGATATTACCTCACACGACAATATTATTGATTTACTTGAGCGCAAAACAGATTTAGCTATTCGCATTGGAGACTTAAAAAATTCAAACCTGCATGTGCGAAAATTAGGCCAAAGTAAATTAAAATTGGTCGCAAGCGCTGATTATTTAAAAAATGCGCCACCGTTACAACAAATTTCAGATCTTAAAAACCATAACCTAATTGGCTTCAGTGAGCCCAATACTCTTAATCAATGGCCCTTGAAACATGAGCAATCACTGCACTTTGATTTAAGGGCTAGCAGCGGCGAAACCATTAGGCATTTATGTATTGCTGATCAAGGCATAGCACTTCTCTCACAATTTATGATTGCAGAAGATTTAGCCAAAAAACGATTAATAGAAGTTTTACCCCACAGCGTGAGTAGCCCAAATAGCCGAGAGTCTATTTATGGCGTTTATTACAAAAATGGGGCGGTTTCTTCCCGTATCGTAGCATTTTTAGATTTTATACAACCGCGACTAAGTTTATAAATCGCTTTTAAATTGAGTTTAAAGAGCAACTTAATGAAATAATTTACATTATTGACGGTTTTAAGATTAAGCTGAGTATAAACACTGCAGTTGCATTATTTGGATGAGGTAGTATGGATTCTTTAACACAAGTCGCATTAGGCAGTGCCGTAGGCTACGCGGTACTAGGCAATAAAGTAGGTAGAAAAGCCGTAGCGTGGGGCGCTATTTTAGGCACTTTACCCGATTTAGATGTGTTTTTACCCTATGGCGGTAGTGTAGAGGCATTTACCTATCATCGCGGTTTTAGCCATTCTTTATTTGTGCATTTATTAATAAGCCCGCTAATTGTATGGCTAATATTAAAAATACACACAGGCATGCAGGCTTATAAAGTTCGTTGGTTTTGGTTGGTTTTTTTGTGCTTATCAACACATGCTTTATTAGATTCACTCACCGTTTATGGTACTCAGCTAATGTGGCCCTTAAGTGAATACCCTTTTGCGGTATCCAGCATGTTTATTATTGATCCCCTTTACACCTTGCCGTTATTAATTGGTTTAGCTTTTACTTTATTACCTAAAATAAGCACAAGTAAAGCCTATAAAATCAATGCAATTACACTTAGCCTAAGCACAGCGTATTTATGCCTTGCCTTTGTGTTTAAACTCAATATTGACGATAAAGTCAACACTGCGCTGCAAAACAGAGGCATCACAGTCAATGAATACATTAGCACACCAGCACCATTTACTACTTTGCTTTGGCGGGTGGTTGTGATGTCGGATGGGAAATATTATGAAGGCTATGCATCGGTGTTTGATACACCCAACGAGGTTACCTTAAATGCATACCAAACAACCCCTTCTTTACTAAACGAGATTAAAAATGAATGGGGTGTTAAACGCTTGCAGTGGTTTACAAAAGAGTTTTATTCCGTTCGCGAGCAGCAAGACAACGTTATTCTCTCTGATTTACGCATGGGCATGGAGTGTGCCTATGTGTTTAATTTTGTTGTCGGTCAGAAAGATGGCTCAGCAATCAGTGTCGGTAATTTTGAAAAAATAAGCCAAAGACCCAACTTAAACAACTTACCTAAAATATGGGATAGAATTTGGCACCCCGATACCGTATTAGCATCACCATTAGCAAAAAACAACTGTGTAGAGCAATAATACCAACTATAACTGCCGTCTTTTGGGTAAGCTCAACTCAATACCTTGTTGAGTTTACCTCTATTTAGTTAGGGGTTATCGTATAATTGGGTTCTGTTTTTTCCGCGCTCTTTGGCTTCATATACCGCATTATCGGCTTGAGTAAATAAATCAGTAAACGTCGTTTTCGCAGTACTTAAACTTGCCCCAATACTGGCGGTTACTGGGCGATTACCTACTTTAATTTCAGCAATTAATAAATGCAGCCTTTGGCAAAATGACAAAGTATCTGCTTTATTTGTATCTGGCAGCATAATTAAAAACTCTTCACCGCCATAACGAGAAATAAGATCGGTTTGTCGACCAAAATGTTTAAGACGTTGCCCCAACTCTTTTAAAACTCGATCCCCTTCTAAATGCCCAAAGGTATCATTAACGACTTTAAAATTATCAATATCGATAATTAATAATGCAACCGACTGCTTTAATCGCATAGCCTGTTCGAGTAACAGCACGCTGCGGCAATTCATCTCTCTTCTATTTAATAAGTTGGTTAACTCATCGGTAGACGCTAAAGATTGTAAGCGTTCAGTTTGCGCTTCTAACTTTTCCCGTGTTTTAATCAGCTCGTCGTAAAGCTTATCTCGCTGAGTCGCGTTAAAAAAGCTCCAGTATATATAGCTCTTTTCATCAAGCTGAGCATTAACGGTAACCGCAATCCGCTCCCCTTGAGCACTGAGCATAATTAACTGCATTTCTTGGCATTGCTTTTCGTGCAGTAAGGTAGGAAACACATAACTTTGTAAAAATATTTTTGATGATTTAGTTATAATTTTATCAACCGACTTGCTAATAAGCTCATTAGTATTCCACTGTAATTCCTTTTGAAAATAAGTATTTGCATAAACAATAATGTTATCTGCATTTGTCACTAATGCACCATTTAAAAAGTGATCTGCGGAATAATCAGCAAGTTTTTCATCTACTTTATTAAGTGACATGTGGCTAACTCACAAAATCAAAAATTAAACGGCTGACTGTTTCTGGGTGCGTCATATGTATACAGTGGCCATGCGCACTAATAACCTTAAGTGTTGCATTTGAAATTTCATTCGCTACAAACTCCCCCACAGAAGGTGCGGCTAAAGCATCATTTTCACTTTGTAAAATTAAAGTAGGCTGTTTTATATGTTCAAGTATAAAACGGTAGTCGGATAAAAACGTGGCTTCTGCAAAGGTTTTTGCAATAAGGGGATCGGTTGAGCAAAAACTTCCCGATAGTTCCGCTATAAATTCATCAGGATGAGAACTCCCCATAACCAAAGGCGCTAAGTAATTGGCCCAGCCAATGTAATTTTTATCCATTAGGTTAAGTAGTTCGTGCAAATCTTGTTTTTCAAACCCACCAAAATAATCAGGGGGTAAATTTAAAAAGCACGGTGAGGGGCACACCATAACCAGCTGAGTAAATAACTCTGGTTGCTCAATGGCAGCAAGTGCGCCAATGGTGCCACTAACCGAGTGGCCTATAAATGTAATATCGGTAAGTTCAAGTGCGGCACATATTTCTAGTACGTCTTTGGCATACCCATCAAGGGTTGAGTAGCGCTGTTTATTATATTTAGCCACATCAGAGTTACCTGAGCCTACATAATCAAACAGCACTAAAGTAAAATGTTGTTCAAGGGCAGGAATAATAAATCGCCACATATTTTGGTCACAGCCAAAGCCGTGAGCCAACACTAAGGTTTTATCACCCTTGCCAATTATTTTGACGTTGTTTCTTTTGCGTATTTCATTTAAGTGCGGCATTAGAATGATCCTTTTCTTTGTTCACCTAATAAAAGGAGTGCATTTATTAAACATAGTGAGGCTACTGTTTATACAAATAAGTGTAACTCATTACAAAGCTTTATACATCAATTAGTTATATGAAAGATAATCAAGAGAAAAAGTACATACTATTGTCTTAAAAAAGTGTGATTTTATATTTTACTTAGGTATAAAAACACACACCTTTGTTAACATTAAATTACATCCTTGGCAGCCAGCATCATCTTAATAAAATGGCTATTACAACCAAACGGATTAGTTTTGGTGCTCATACTGCCCGCGATAAACTTCAAATACTTTTAATACGGTGTGTTGCTCTTTTGAAAGTGAATCAAACCAATCGTCAAATAACTCATCATCTTCTTGTTCGCTTAATGCTAAATAATGAGCAAGTAATTCAATGATATCGTTATGAGTACATGCGAGTGAGTCAACTTGTTTTGCCAATACACTATGATCGCGCTCCCTAAGAGTATCCATGACTCCTTGGTCGATTTGGTCTTGTTGTGCCTGAGCGTCACTCATAAAACTACCTCTATTAACGTTATTAAATTTTTATTATTTTTTTTTGCTGAGACTAGTTATAGCAGCCTAAATACTAATAGCTAGTACTTTTGATCTAAGTGCTTATTTTTTGACT
Source organism: Pseudoalteromonas sp. APC 3694 (assembly GCF_030407565.1). Taxonomy (NCBI): domain Bacteria; kingdom Pseudomonadati; phylum Pseudomonadota; class Gammaproteobacteria; order Alteromonadales; family Pseudoalteromonadaceae; genus Pseudoalteromonas; species Pseudoalteromonas sp. APC 3694. The sequence continues at coordinate 45,866 of NZ_JASDDE010000003.1, read as the reverse complement.
GCTTTGTGCAAATACGCAGCAATTACGTAGCAATTACGCTGCGTTTAAGGCTATTTAAAATGATTTGCAAAGGGAAAATAAATACGTTAAATTAAATGATATACTATCACATAACATTAAAGGCATTTTATGAAGCCCAATATTCACCCTGATTACCATGTGGTTGCTTTTCATGATACTGCAGCTGATTCTTACTTTATTATTGGTTCAACCATTAAAACCAATCGCACTATCGAAATAGACGGTAATACATATCCCTATGTGCCTATTGATGTTTCATCTGACTCACACCCATTTTATACCGGAAAACAAAAAACACTTGCTACTGATGGCCGCGTTGCGCAATTTAATCGTCGCTTTAAAAACCTCTCTACAGCTAAAAAGGAAAGCAAATGAAAGTATTAAGTTCATTAAAAAGTGCAAAACAACGACCAGGTTGTCAAATTGTAAAGCGCAAAGGGCGAGTATTCGTGATATGTAAAAACAACCCTAGATTTAAAGCCGTGCAGGGTATGAAGAAAAAATAGTGGGATAAATAATAATGCCGAGTTTATACTCGGCATTATTGTTAAAGGGTATTTACTTTACTTCAACAGAAAACTCAGGCACTGCCTGAATAACCTTTTTCACGGTACATGTATTTACAGCAGCAATAAGTGCTTTTTTATATTTATCGGGGAAACCTTCAGGCAACCCAATTTCAATAGAAAAACGTTTTTTACCGTTTTCATCTACATTCTCGTTATTTTGTGTCAGCGTCATGCCGTCGGTTGAGATCTCTCTTTGCTGACAAAATTTACGCGCATAAAAACCAGCGCACAAAACCATGCTAACCAAAAAATAGTCAAATGGTTCTGGGTGCTCTGCCCCACCACCGGCATTGATGCTTTGATCGCTTATTACTTCATGCTCACCAAACTTAGCACTTAATTTTTGACCGTCTAACATTGAAACTGAAATTTCCATTGCTAATCCTCATTTTCCAAACAGTAATTCAAAAAAGCCTGGAGGCTCATGTAATTTATGATATTTTTTGCGTAAATTATCGATAGCTTTAAGTGGTTTTTTTGCAGCTTCGAGTTCCTGCTCATTAGCTATTTTTTTTGCCAACTGGGCTTGAACAAGTACTTTATCGAGCCCTTGCACCGACTTCTGAGCTTCTTTATAAAATTTGGCTTGCTTACTTTGCTCTATCAATTTAATAAATTCATCGATAGCACCATTAAATTCTTGCAGCTGGGTTGCTTCAACACTTTGTTTATAAGCCAGCCCAATATTTTTCATGGTCTTTTCTAAATCACTTACGTCATTAGCGGCAACTGTTTGACTAAAGAGTAATACTATTAACAATAAAACTGCTTTCATTCATAAATCCTAAAAAAATTAATTGCTGCATACATGCTAAACTTACTAGGGTATTATATAGCATAACGCTTAGATGTCACCACGGAGCTAGTTAGCAAGGTAAAAATCGAGCTTTATAAAATATATAGAGAAACATATGCCTTTGTTTAAATTATACCGCCTGATAACTTATACCTGCCTGCTATTCAGTAGTTACAGTATTAATGCCTTAGAGATCATATTCATCAATCCTGGCTTTTCAAATTCCATTGAGGCTGAGAGCAATAAAACCGGTGATTTTTGGTTTCATGTTTCTAAAATTATGCAAAATGCTGCCTCTGATTTAGATGTGACATTAACTATAAAGTACGCCAACCGAAATCATATTTTAATGAAAGAGCTGATCCAGCAGGCCATTAACGATAAGCCTGATTATCTGATATTAGTAAACGAAAAAAATGTCACCAGCCAATACCTATCTAAAATAGACAGTAACAAGGTTCCCATTTATTTTTTATTAAATCGCCCTTCCCCTGCGTCTCTCGAGCAATTGCAAACAAATGGCGCCAATGTGGTCGGCAGTATTACCCCTAATAATCGTGTTGCAGGTAAATCATTGATGCAGCAGCTTTATAAAAAGTTTACCAATAAAACAAAAATGCCAGCTCATACATTAGCTTTACTAGGGGATTACACAACCCCCGCTTCCACTTTACGTACCCAAGGGTTAATGGATTTTTTAGCGCAAACACCTAAAGTAACCTTAACCGCTAAAGAGGTTGCAAATTGGTCTGAGCAAGAAGGCTATATAAAAACCATGGCGTATATGCAGCAAGCCCCTGAAATTAACATTATTTGGTGTGCGAATGACGCCATTGCTTTTGGCGCAAAAAGGGCATTAAAACAGCTAAACATGCAATCTCAGGTTATTGTGGGTGGGATTAACTGGGATTCTGCGCCTAATAACGCATACACGCTTGATATATCGATAGGGGGTCATGTTTTATTAGGTGCTTATGCTCTAGTTAATCTGTTCGACAACCATACACAACCAAAACATAACCCTTTGCTTCATCGCACAGCTGATATTTTTGACCCGCTTACCGCTGAAAATATCCCCTTATATAAGGCGATAAATACAACAGGCCTAGCAGAAATAAACTTTATACAGTTTAGTAAAACACGCGCTGACTGGCATGAATTCACAATAGAAAATCTACTTTTAGCGCTTGAGCAATAGCACTGTAAAGCCCCTTTACAGTTACATTGATTACTTTAAACGTCGTTATTTATGCTCTATTAGATAACCAGAGTGTTTGATACGGTGCTAATTGCATAGTTTTAAGCTCTTCATCCAGCACTGTTTTAGAGAGCAGCTCATACCATTGCTGTGTATTTATTAAGTTCAAATCGGCCAAGGTTAAGCTTTGTGGCTGACTGCTGATATTATAAATACAAAAAATACTTTGCTGGCGGTCAATGCTTTGTCGCCAAAAACCAAATAACCCCTCTCCTAAATGCAAAGTGAACTGTGTTGCATTAGGATGAAATGCCGCTTGCCTTTTACGCACTGCTAATAACTGTTTTACTCCATTGAATACTTGATGATGATGACTATATTTTTCTGCAATTGCTGCTAATAATTTAGATTCTTGCCAGCGATGACGGTTAATGGCGCGATTGTGCTGCGAATTATCAAAGCGTTCATAGTCATTAGTGGTGCCAAGTAAACTATGTATATACAGCCCTGGGATCCCCTCCATTGCAAACATAATGGCGTGAGCACATAAAAAGCGCTCAAGGCCAAATTTATCCGCGCCATTATGCGTTCCTTGTAAGGCATCAAATAAAGCTATATTAAGCTCATAAGGGGTATGTGTGCCATCGTGACTGGTGCGCATTGAAACGCGTCCCCCAAATTGCATGGTGGTACTGACTAAAGAAGCAACCTCACTGGGTTGCAGCAAGCCTTCAATTGGTCTTAAACCAATGCCATCGTGAGAAGCAATAAAATTAAAATACGCAGTGCCGTTTTGTGCAGGCGGCATACTCATCATCCAATGCTTAAGCGCCGTACTATCACCACTGAGTAAGGTATGCAACAACAACGGCGGCAAGGCAAAATTGTAAATTGCATGGGCTTCGTTGGCATTACCAAAGTAAGACAAGTTCTCCTGATTGGGAATATTAGTCTCGGTGATGATCACCACACTTGGCTCGGCATGCTCAATCAGCGTTCGTAGTAAACGCACTACTTCGTGGGTTTGCGGTAAGTTTATGCAACTGGTATTAAGTTGTTTCCATAAAAAGGCCACCGCATCAAGGCGAAATAACCGAATACCGTTGTCTAAATAATGACGAATAATACCGACAAACTCTTTTAACACCTCGGGGTTTTCAAAATCAAAATCCACTTGATCATGACTAAATGTACACCATACATGCTTTTCACCACTGGTTGTTGTTACCGTATTTAATAGGGGCGATGTACGAGGACGAACAACTTTGCTTAAATCGTCAGTTAAACTGGCTGTTTTAAAGTAACCTTTTCCGGGGTGTGTATCAGTTAAAAAGTTTTCAAACCAAATACTTCGACTAGAGCAATGATTAATGACTAAATCCGCCATCAGTTTTACATCTTTTGCAATTGCGTTAATGTCTTGCCAGTCGCCCAGCGCTTCATTAACGTGTGCATAGTTCATCACCGCAAACCCTTCATCTGAGCTATACGGATAAAAGGGTAAAATGTGCAGTGCATTAAGCTGATGATCGCACTGCTCTTTTATAAAGCGATGCAAGGTTTTTAAAGGCGCCTCTAAAGGGGTGCCTACGGCTAAATCACTGTCTTCATGGTTTATTATCGAATCGCCATAGGCAATTAGCACAACATCTTGTTCATCCCAGCGGTTAGTGTGTGGCGTGGGATCGCGAAGTGGGTTATCACCTAAAATTAAGGTGATCAATTCTTCAGTCAATTCGCTTATTGCTATCGGTAATTCAACATCTTGATAAATAGCATGTAAATGTTGTTCAACTCGTTGAAAAAACTGTTCTTTAACTATACTCACAGGCGCCTCGTTTAATGATGTTAACTGTATTGCTCGTTATCTAGCTCAACGGCTTCTTTTAAACGCTCAAGTACGTCTGGCATTGCCGAGGCCACACGATTCCAACTCGGCACAAAGGGTGCTTCCATTGGGTTTTCTAAAAAGTGCTGACCGGCATTCATGATATTTTGCGCAAACATTTCAACGGCTTTTTCTTCTTGGTGAATATCAAGGGTTAAACCGTTCATTAGTGCATCATTATGATAGGTTTCAATAAAATCTAAACCAATACGGTAATATGTGGCTTTTAATGAGCGAATAGTTTCGCTGGTAAAGGTAACCCCTTGCGTTGCTAACTTTCTAAATAGTGCTTTGGTGATATCAATCGACATTTTAGAAAGGCCAGCGGTTTGGTCGTCGAGCGATAACGCCTGATGTTTATGATCGTAGTTATCCGCAATATCGACTTGGCATAATCGGTTATGAGAATAATTACGATACATTTCACTTAATACGCCAATTTCTAACCCCCAGTCACTAGGAATACGAATATCGTTTAATACATCACGTCTAAACGAAAATTCACCGGCTAATGGGTAGCGAAACGAGTCCATGTACTCAAGGTAATCACGGCTGCCTAAAATGGTTTTAAACGAGCGCAATAACGGAGTAACCAATAACCGAGAGACACGGCCATTAATTTTTCCATTGGCGGTGCGCGGGTAAAAGCCTTTACAAAACTCATAGTTAAATCGAGGGTGTGCAACAGGGTATATTAACCGCGCTAATAAGCCTCGGTCATAAGTTAAAATATCACAGTCATGCAAGGCTATTGATTCAACCTCGGCGGTGGCTAATTTATAGCCCATGCAATACCACACATTACGCCCTTTACCAAGCTCGCGTGGCGCCACACCTAAGGCTTGAAGCTCTTTATCGAGCGCTTGTAAGCGTGGCCCGTCGTTCCAAAGTACTTTGTGGTTTTGATCAAGCGCTTTAAAAAAGTTAAGTGCATAACGGTATTGGCTTTCGTCGGCTCTGTCTAAGCCTATGGTAATTTGTGATAAATAAGGTACTTTTTGCAGCTCTTTAACAATATTTTGTAGCGCGGGGCCTTCTAACTCACTAAATAATGAGGGCAAAATAAGCCCCATGGGTCGCTGCTTACTAAAACTCAGCAACTCTTTTTCTAAATCGTCTACGGGTCTGTTGGCAATATTATGTAACGTTGTAATGATGCCATTTTGATAAAAATCAGCCATGTAAACTATACTCCTCAAAATTGGGTAAAATGCTGTTAATACAAGGTAATGCAGTGATTTCTTCTACCCAGCCTAACGGCGCTGGCAACTGAGAATAACGCGCTTTGTTATGGGTTAATTTAACCGGCTTTTTGCTCTCTGGATTGGCAATAATAATGGCAATATCTGCCTCTTCGAGCATTTGCTTATCGTTATCACTATCCCCAAGCGCAATAATGCTTAGCGGCTTAGTAAACTGCGCAGTAAACTGTTTCACTAGCCATTGCTGCGCCATGCTTTTATCGGTATTTTTACCAATGTGGATAAAGCGCCCGCCTACTTTAACGTCGTAGCCGTACACTGTTATTGCGTTTATAAATTCGTTGAGTTTGTGCTCTTCGCCATGCCAGCAGAGCGGATCTGAATATTGACGATTCTGTGCTTGCGCCGCCTGTATCTCGTTTAACCCTGTGATGTGCATTACCTGCTCACACGATAACTCACTGAATAAACTATATTGGTCGCTGTAGTCTTTTTTTAAATGTGTTAAATCAGCCCATAAATTGCTAATGGGTGCCGCAAATGAATAACACCAATAGCCTTGGTATTCGCTGCAGCCAATGGGTCTGAGGGTAAAGTAATTTTCAGGAATATAGACAGCCGAGCCATTTTCAACAATAAAAGGCTGTTTAATATTGAGCGCTTGTTGCAGTGCCACCACTTCACTAAACGTTTTACTAGTGTTAAATACCACCGGCACACCGCTGTATTGCAGCTCCTGTAATAAAGTGTCGACCGCTTCGGTGTTGTAGTCTCTATGATTTAGTAACGTACCATCTAAATCGGTAAAAATAATGGGCTGACCAATATTGTCGCTCGTTAGCTGCATTGCGACTACATCACGGTGACTATCAAGCTCTATTAACGCATTTGCTTTGGCACTGAGAGTATTTAAATTTTCTCGGGTAATACGCTCAAAGTGAGAAATAAACCAAAGCAGCTGCTCGTCGGTCATGGTACCTGCACCTTGGCCTTGTTTTGCGATTAGCTTGTGCTCTTGCTCTTGTCGCCATGCAAATACATCATCAAAACTCGGCGCTTTAAGCATAATTGTGTAGTCAATTTTATTAAATACGGTTTTATACTCATTGGCTAAACAGCTGTTAATACAGCGGCGCCATAGTCCTTGCTGATCGTATGATTTTTCTAGCTCATTAATGGGCTCAATTAAGGTAAAAGGCTGCTGTGGCTCACTGGCTACACACCACCCTTCTAAAATAACAATATCGACTGGCTGACTATTGGTTAACCATTTATTTTTTGCTACAGGTTCATCTTGTTGCTTGTCAAAACGTGGCAGCGGTACATTAACCTCTTTATTTAACAAGCGACTAAGGGTTTTATCCATAAGGGCAACATCATGTGTGCCTGGAACTCCACGGGTGGCAAATAAACAATGCACATCTTGTGCTAGCTGCTGACGTTTTTGGGTTGATAAATAAAAGTCATCAATAGAGAGTGCGACACAATTTAGGTGGGTGTTTTGCTCAAACCAAGTCACTAAATAGTCACCAAGCGTGGTTTTTCCTGAGCCTTGGCAGCCGTTAATGGCAACAAATAAAGGCGCATTTTTTTTGCTGGTTAAAATATCCTGAGCAATCACGGAAAAATACTGCTCACTAATATATTGATATTTCAACGGCAATTGATGTTTTACTAAAAAAGCATTTATATCCACACTATTGGCCTCCAATATAACAATCCCTGATTCAACTATAGGGTATGAATAAGGAAATGCAGTTACTAGACCAATATTATTTATTGTTACTTTTTAGTAGGTTAAAAAAAAAGCACATTTTAAATGCGCTTTTTTGGTGCAATATTTTTAACCACAGTGCAAATTTAATTCTCGTTGCTCTGTGCTTTTGGGAATACTAAATTTAATACTATGCCTAAAACAGCGCATAAGCTCACACCTTCAAGGCTGAACTGGCTGCTACCAATATGCATACCACCAATACCGCAAATTAAAATAAGCGCCACAATACTTAAATTGCGTGGTTCGCTTAAGTCATCGCCCGATTTAACTAAGGTATTTAAGCCAATAACGGCAATAGAGCCAAATAATAAAATCATTATGCCGCCCATTACAGGGACCGGAATGGTTTGCAAGCCCGCGCCCATTTTAGCCACAAACGCCAAACAAATTGCAATAATGGCAGTCCACATCATCACTTTAGGGTTAAAGTTTTTAGTTAGCATTACCGCACCGGTTACCTCTGAGTAAGTGGTGTTAGGTGGGCCGCCAAATAATGACGCAGCAGACGTGGCTAACCCATCACCAAATAAAGTGCGATGTAGCCCTGGCTTTTTCAAATAGTCTTTTTTTGTAACTTGACTAATTGCCATCATGTCGCCAATGTGTTCAATAGCAGGCGCAATTGCCACCGGCACCATAAACAAAATGGCTTGCCATTTAAACTCTGGCAGTACAAAGTTAGGCACTGCCAACCACTGTGCATTACTGACTGTTTCAAACTGTACTACACCCATAAATAACGATAGCGTGTAACCGGCAACAACACCGGCTAAAATAGGGATCAGTTTAAATACCCCTTTGCCCCACACGGCAAACACTAAAGTTACTAGTAATGAGAACATAGAGATAATAATGGCACTGTCGTAGGCAATAATTTGTGTACCACCATCGCCACTTTTACCCATGGCCATATTAACCGCAGCTGGCGCGAGTGCAAGGCCAATCACCATAATGACTGGGCCGACCACAATTGGCGGCAAAATTTTATGTAAGGTTTTTGTGCCTTTAAACTTCACCAATAAACTCAACAGCATATAAGTAAAGCCCGCTGCCATTAAGCCGCCCATAGTGGCGGGTATTCCCCACATTTGCACTGAGGCAATAATGGGTGCAATAAACGCAAATGACGAGGCTAAAAAGATAGGCACTTGGCCTTTAGTGACAAATTGAAACAACAAAGTACCTAAACCTGCGGTAAACAACGCAACACTCGGATCGAGACCCGTTAAAATAGGCACTAATACCAGCGCACCAAACGCTACAAATAGCATTTGGGCACCCGTTAAAATGGTTTTTATAGAAAATGTAGAATTATTTTGCACTGCTAAACCCTAGTAAACCGTACCGAAAATTTTATCACCTGCATCCCCTAATCCTGGGATAATATAGCCTTTTTCATTGAGGTGGCTATCAACTGAGGCAGTAAAAATCTCTACATCTGGGTGAGCGGCTAATGTTTTTTCAACGCCCTCAGGCGCAGCAACCAGTACAATAACTTTAATTTCTTTACAGCCCGCTTTTTTAAGCATATCGATAGTGGCGATCATAGAACCACCAGTAGCCAGCATAGGGTCAATCACTAAGCTCAAACGTTCATCAATATTACCTACTAGCTTTTCAAAATAAGGCACTGGCTCAAGTGTTTCTTCGTTACGCTCTAACCCCACTACACTCACTTTAGCTGCTGGGAGTAATTGCATTACGCCGTCCATCATCCCAAGGCCTGCGCGTAAAATTGGCACAACGGTAATTTTTTTACCTTTAATATGCTCAACTTTAAGTTTATTACCGTCCCAACCTGTAATTTCGTTATCTTCTAATTCTAGGTATTTAGTGGCTTCGTAAGTTAATAATGTGCCAACTTCTGAACACAACTCTCGAAAACTTTTCGTGCTAATTCCATGCGCGCGCATTAAACCTAACTTATGTTGAACAAGGGGGTGAGAAATAACGTGAATAGCCATAGTAATAAACCTAGTGATAAAAAATTTGACGTATTTTATATTAAAACAGGCCGTTTGACTGTTAATTTTAGCCCTGATTTCATAGTTCGTGCCAAAATATTTGATTTAGCCATAACTGTTCAACTTTTTGTGTTTATGAGTTGTTACTGGCTAACCAATTATTTACCTGAGCATGCATGTAGCCGTTAATTTTTTTGTGCTCGGGGCTCCACCCAAGTAAAAACCGATAAAAGTCTGCCCACGCCACCGGCCATAAATGAGCCCATTGTGCAATAACGTCATCCGCATTCACTGCTGGTTGGTAGTCACTCAGAGCATGCTTCAATTGGCTAAAATAATAATCGAGGTAAGTTTGTGCGTGTTTGTGAAGGTCAGAATCGTCCAAACAACTGGTCATAAAATACATAACATCGACCACCCCAACACCCGCACCCACATATTGAAAGTCATAACCGCGTATATGCCCTTGGCTATTAGCGGCAAAATTAGCAAGCTTGGCATCACCATGAATTAACGTTTGGTAGTCACATTGCTTTAACGCGTTATTTAATTGAGTAGCTGCCTGTTTAATATCGGACTTTTCAGGCAAGTTATTAAATTCATCAGGGCGTGTATCTAAATGCCAATAGCTTCCTTGCGGCCATAAGCCATCAAACTTTGTATTTAAATGAAAGGCATGAAAATGTGCCAACCACTTTAATATGGCTTTTATATTCTCGGTGGTTGCTTGGGTGTATCCCAGCTTTGAAAAGTCTTTAAACACCAAGGCATACTCATCACCTTTGTTGATTGCTTTTATGCATTCAATAGCTGTCGCTTGCTTGGGCAGTTTATGGCTAAATTGCTGATAAAACGTATATTCAACGTGGTAAGAGTCACGTTTTCTATTAAGCGCAAACGCACTTTGTTTAATTTTAGAATGATTAATGTGATCGGGTACTTTAATCGCTTTAATTACACAGGCCTGCTCATCAAGCTGACACTTCACAATATGGCCGCAGCCGCTCCAAAGTGAGGTTAGGGTTTCGCCAATAGCTATACGTTGAAAATGCGGGGTAAGTAACGAAAGATAAAAAGACATAGCCAAATTAGGTTGCTAAATTTTAGTTAGTTTAACATTAGACGGTGTTTTTAATAAAAGGTCTTAATAAAAAAAGCCCTGCGCGCACAACATGAAATACAGTGTTAATATCGCGTATCAGCCAACTGACTTGACGCTTTCTTGCAATTACCATGACACACACTGCTCATTACTTATACTTCTTAAGGCATAGTTTAAAGCCATTGAAAGTAAGAAATTTAAGGTGGGTTTCTGCATAACTTGTACATGGTCTCCTTGGAAACTTAACGCCGCATTCAGCGGCTTGTCCGCTGCAATGTCTTGTTAACCCTTGGTTGTTCAATGCTTGCTACTGGATAGTGTACAATATCTTCTTCCCTAGCCACTAACTTGTAACGCTCGACGAAATGGGGAATTTCTCTATCCTGCGGCCAGTATGTCTCTTTAATTGAAATTGCAAAAAAACCAGCGTCTTCTTCACTTAATGAGCTACATATATTTCGCACTGATGTTCTTATCTTTGATAACTCTTTATTAAGATCAGACTTGGATATTTTTGGTTTTGATTCAAGACGATCTATTGCAAGCAGCACACGACGAATTTTATCGGGATCACAGTGCATTTTCTTCTTTTCAATTATGACCGCCTCACTCATTCCATTTTTTACTATTTCACTAGTAACCAAATTCATCAATGATTTGGCATCTTTGATCATGTAATCAATACCAGAACGGAATGAACCATATTGACCAATGCCAATGTACAGAGCGCCAACAACTGCTAGAGTGACCTTGAGACTCCCTTCTTGAAGTCGCACATAGATCTTTGTATGTTGATCAAATATGAGGTTCGCGTACTTTGATGTTAATTCTTCAAGGTACTGCTCCGCCTCCTTAAGAGGCACCTCCTCAAAGTCTAAGTCAAAATGAAAATCCAATCCCGCGAGTAATGCCACAATCTCTCCTTGAGGGTTAACGCTTGCCTAACCGGCGCAAAATAGCAGGCTAAATTTAGCGTCGAAGGAGCACAAGCCTGCTGTTTTGCGTCCTTTGGTTTAGGCACTTGCTAAGTGCTTTGCTTGGCGTAGAGTTCTTTTGCTTTTGGTAACCGCTTTACAATGGCTTTAAATCTTGGGCCTTTTCTAACATCAGCAATACCTTTAGTGCCGTTTTTAGAATAAAAGGACTCGACCTTCTCAATATACTGTTCGCAGTAAAATATTTCTTGTGCGTAGTCTTTGCTTTTTCTAGAAAGAATAGCAACACGTTCAAAATAATAAGGCGCAGGAACCAAGCCAGCCTTATTCATTGTTTTAAGCTCAGCATCACAACAACGTTTAATGATCTCGAGATCATCTTTATTTTCTTCAGCCAACTCCCATGTTTGCTTACCGTCTACTAAGTTAGCTCCGTCTGTTACTTCAGAGATTAGCTCACCACTGGTTTTTGTAGTGCCATCCTCTTTATTCAAAGATGGCTGTTTTTTCTTAAATAAATAACTCAAGAGGCTCACGCATGCTCCTTTAGCACTTAACGCCTGCATAACACGTTTGCTACCATGCAGATTAAGCTCAAATTTACCACTTAACACGGTAAAGCAAAAGAAACCTAGAATGCCGAATGTAGCAAATCGTGTTGATGCATTTATGTACGCCCGACATGGGCATTGACTTATGAGGTGAAAGTCCTCTGTAGGAAGATCACCGTTTAAATAACACACTGTTATTAAACGATAACTACTAGCGAATGGCAAGGGCTAAATCGCGAGAGATAGTCTCGAGGAAGCCGCTAGCAAATCTGTGAGCTGATGAACAAAAACATCATATGAGGCGTAGGCTGGAGACGAGCTAGCACAAGATAGCGAAGTCATGTGATCTAACGGCCACCGTAAATGATGCAGTTGTGCAGAGAAAGTCGATGCACCTGTTCTTTATAGGTAAAAAGGGGGGAGATCTGATAAACACGCATCCGCGCTAACGCTTGGAGATTACCAGTTAGGGACTGGTTGTTCAACCCTTGGCGCTTTGGTTGCTGCGACCTACAGCGAGCGAAATAGCAGTAAACAAGCGTTAGTTTCGACGCGCTTTATCGAGTAATCGCTAGAGTGATTTATCAGAAGTCAGCAGACGGCATAGTAGCCAAACGCCCATCGTAATGGAGGGGACACGGTGAAGGCCTGAACATCTTAACCAGAGGAGATACTACAAATGAACTTGAATTCACATAGATCACCGTGTTGTGATAGTGATGAACAGCGTTCGACTGTGAATAATACCTCGAATGAATACAACAAAACAGATCGTGACCTGATGGCAAGGGTACTGAGCAACCACAATATTGGTGCAGCATGGCAACATGTTAAGCGCAATAAAGGGGCTGCGGGTATTGATAATATGAGTATTGAGGAATTTAATGACTTCGATAAGTTACATTGGCTGGGTATTAAACAACAATTACTTAGCGGCACTTATCAACCCTTGCCAGTCAAACGCGTGATGATACCCGAACCCGATGGCGGTGAGCGAATGCTTGGGATCCCTTCTGTTATCGACAGAGTGATCCAACAAGCTATTGCTCAAGTAATTAGCCCTTACTTTGAGCCTCTATTTTCACCACATAGTTATGGTTATCGCCCTCATAAAAGAGCCAGCCAAGCAGTAAATCATGTTCAATCTTGTGTTAAACAAGGTTATAAAACAGCAGTTGATATTGACTTGTCTAAGTTCTTTGATGAAGTAAACCATGACATGCTGATGAATCGTGTTGGTCGTAAAGTCAAAGACAAAGCACTCATGCGCCTACTTGGTAAATACCTCCGAGCGGGGATCGCAGAGCGCGAAACGGGTCTGTGGTTTGAGTCAACCAAAGGAGTCCCTCAAGGTGGGCCATTATCCCCTTTACTTTCCAATATTTTACTCGATGAATTAGATAAGAAGCTAACCTACAAACACCTTAAGTTTGCACGTTACGCTGATGACATAATCATTTTAGTAAAAACGAAAAGCGAAGGACTCATAATCCAACGGGAAATTACTGCGTTTATCACTCAGCGATTAAAACTCAAAGTGAATGAATCGAAAAGTCGAGTCGGTCCCGTATCAGGCTCGAAATTTCTCGGGTTTACCTTCCGTTACGCTCAAGTGCAGATCCACGAACAGGCGCTAAAGAAATTTAAAGCAAATGTAAGAGAACTCACTAACCGCAACTGGGGGATCTCAATGACCCTACAAATTCATAAACTGACGCAATACTTACGCGGATGGGGATACTATTACCTAATAGCCAATGCTTATCAATTAACGGTGGATTTAGATCACTGGATCCGTCGCAGGATAAGAATGTGCTACTGGCGACAATGGCGTAAACCACGCACTAAAGTACGCAGTTTAATGAAATTGGGTGTTAGCGAGCGACTCGCCATAGCCTGTGGTATCACCAGTAAAGGCCCTTGTAGAAGCTCAAAAACAAAAGGAATTAACATTGCGCTAGGTAATGACTATTTAGCATCACAAGGTTTAGTGTCATTGAAAGATATTTGGATCAATATTCATTACGGGAGATGAACCGCCCATTGCGGACCCGCATGATGGGTGGTGTGGGGGCTGGAGGTTAGAGACCTCCGGCTACCCGATTAGGCTTTTTTATAGCACCTTATGAAATGCATGATCATGTACATCATATAGATAAATATCACTAAATCTCGGCTCTTTAGCTTTAACAGCCTCTTCGATTTTCTTCTTTTCAGTGACAGCTAGATCTTTAGCGCTAGAAAATGGATTTATAATACCAACTAATAAAATACCGCTACCGTATTGTTTGTATACATTCCCTATCGAATCTTTATCGTATTTGGTAACAATAACGCTTTCCAATATTGAGCTGAATTTTTCGTCAGGGTCGATGCATATTCGTTTCTCTTTGGGAACAGGCCTATGCTGCTTATCATTAGCAACATGCGTTGTAATGCTCTCCGCAAGCTCAGGACTAAAGAAAGCATCTGTTATTTCAATCCAGCTTGGATTACCATTTATTGTGATAATTGCATCAGGTGGTTCTGGCTTTCCGATGACATTGACAACATCGCCAAAAGAAGCGCAACGCCTCTTAAAGCTATCAATAACTGAATCTTCATGCGCATTCTTAATTTCGTTTCTATTCATAGTTCATTTAGAACGGTATATCGTCATCAAAAACGCTTTCGACATTACTTTTATTCCAAAACATAGCTTTTATCTCGTCAACATCATCACGCATAATACTTAAATTATCGATCAGGTATGCTTGAGTTTGAGCATTGTTAACCATGAAATACTTTCCACTTTTTCTATATGCTTTAAATGTATAAATGTATTGAGTGGAATATCTATCAGTGATAGAAAAAATATTTTTCGAACCAGCTTCCGCAAAGTATTTAAATATTGCTTGCGCAACATAGTTGAGCCTTTCCATCATGCCCGCTTGAAGTGTGAACATTGTGTATGAATCTGAATCATCAAATGCCACAAAGAACTCTATACAAGCACCTTCTGATTGACCTGAAAAAACAAAATTAACAACTCTCCCATCAAGCTTTTCATCGCCGTCTTTATCTCTGACAAATAAATCGTCTGCTTCAGAGTTGAGATAAATCACCTTGTCATTACGGACGATAGCCAAAATATCAACTTCTGCTTCTTCTAGCCTCATTCCGCCACTGCACTCCAGAGTTTCTTCGACTGTATTGCTTTGCACTAACGTCTCTTCAATAAAGTCATTAGTTTCTGTGAACTGCGGTTGGCTTGGCAGCTCGAAGAAACTATTTACATTGTCCCAATCAATTACATAGCAGTTATTTATTCGCGGAAGAACAAATTCATAAAATGTTGAATCAAACCTCTCTCTAGCTTTGATGATTTGATAGTCACACCTTGCATTTTCAATACATTTAGCGACTTCAAGGAGATCTCTATCTGGCGAAAGCAGTCCATTTTCTTCCATGTTTATTGTTCGTTGAGCTTTACCTAATAAGGCCTGCTCAGCACTAGTAAAGAGAAGCCTACTTTTTTGAGCTCTTCGAGCTTTCAGAATCCCCACTGGAATTGCCAAAATCAAAACTATCGGAATCATGACTATATTAATAATCGTTCCAATTAGTTTCCCAAGAAGTTTCGCCATTATCCTTACCTTATAAATATTTTTGATTTAGCTCTTTAAGTTAGACATTTCAACGAATGTCAGACTGCAGAAGCATAACGCTCGTAATAAACGGCGCCCTGACAAGGGCGTCCGGTGGAGGCCGAAGGTCGGAACGAATTTGATTGATTTGTTATGTGTTTAGATGCTTACAGTACAGAGCGTATTTCTCGAAGTCATTCCGGCTATAGGCACCCTCGGCTAGTGTTAAAGGCTCACCATTTAGGAAACGCTTGTGATGGATATATGATTCCAATGATTTCCATGCTTTCTCAAAAGCAGGCCCCCACATTTTGGAAAAATGCTCCCGACTAATGAGCCCTGACATCGCCATGTAGGACAACCGTTGCATCACAATGCTGACACGATACGCTGCATCAACCGTTTCTTGAGACCAAACGACCTCATGGTTTTCGCTCCCTAGTTCTCCGTTCGCATAGTCACCTGCATTATGGAACAATGATAGATCTGACTTGATCTTTGACATTTCATCCATTGCCCAAAGTAGCAATGTACTGTCTCTATTCTTAACTTCTTCTTTAATAGTTCGGTAAGCAAAAATTACCGACACGAGTAAGAAAATGTTGATGAAAAGCATCAAGATTGACGTGATTGCCGAAACACCAGACCAATCCAGCGGATTTAATGCTACCTGAACCGATTCCATTTAACCTCTCAACTAGAAATACACATAATGTGGAGGTGATTGGCGCCGCGTAGCGGCGTCCCAGCAGCCCTTTAGGGCTGGGAATTGACCGACTTGTTATGTGAATCCATTTTTTACCGAATAGACACCACTACGTAAATTCTAAAACCTCTCCGCAAAATCAAAGTTCATTTTGTCAACGCCCAAATGAAGTAGTAAATCTTTCCAATTTTTCATACATACATTTACTACTTTACCTTTGAATCCCGGGTTAGCCGACAAAAACCTGTTTGATTGCTTCCACATAATCAAACCTGTGTGTTTATCTATCACACCCTGACCAATTGCGTCACAAATATTCCCAACCAGCGAATTAAAGAAGAAATCAGCAACTGATGACCCTTCATCCTCAGGGTCTCGCTCCAAATACACTGATGTTACTGTTGCAACAATCTCCTTTGTTTGAATGGGATTCAGGAATTCTACCCGCAGTGCAAAAAATTGAGCAAATTCATATAAATCCTTTTTGAATTGGTCGTCTAGCTTTCGTTGACTGCCCTTGAAAAACCCGAACATAACTACTCCAACGCATATAATAAAGAAACTAATTTATTGAGTATCTTGGATTACTTCTAACTCATCACATCGAGAGAAACAAATCGATATTTGCAAAACCGATCATTTGAAAAATATGGCTTTACGATTTCCTTAAGTTGTTTCTCATCAATTTTATCATCAACATCAATATTCAGCGAGTCTCCACTTCTGCTAACGGATAAAACGCCAACCTCTGATGCAATATCATCTAGAAGTCCATTTGCGTACATCGCATAGTCATCTTCATCCACCAGATATGGGCATTCCGAACCCAAGTCGGAATGATTAATTGGTCTAATTCTCAGTATAAACTGCATGTAACCTCCTTTTTCATAGAAATCATGTTGCCAATTCAACCGCAGGTAGTCTTTTCACATAACGCCCAAATTTAGCGCGGAAAGCCGCGCAGCGGGTTGACGTCGCAGCCAGCGCTTTTTGCTGGCGATAAAATTTGATTGTTATGTGTCTGCTGATTCATTAAACAATATCCTGTTTGAAAACGGATCTGTTACGGTAAAACACCTTGCACCCCAAGGGGCATCTTCAATGCTTGGTTTGTTGTATTTGTAAGGCTTTGCAGTAACTTGTGCGAAAAGTTGATCAAGATTGCTTACATTAACGAAGACCTTGCTGCCCGGTGTGCAGTCACCAGAGTGTTCACTCAGATGTAAAACAAAATCGCCAAGCGAAACTTGCATGTAAATTGGGTAACCATCCTCAAAACGATGCTCCCAATCTAGTTCCATACCGAGAAAGCCAAGGTAAAACTCTTTTGCTTTATCTTCATCGAAAATCCGCATTATTGGGATCGTCTGAAACTCCATGCCATCTACTCCATTACACATAACGCCCGCCTAACACGCAATGTGTTGGCGTGGCTTTTTGCGTTGTTTGCCAAAACCATGACAACTAATCATTGTCGGAGTTAAGGCGCTTGTTATATGTATCTGCGAATCTAAATAAGAATGACAAAGCAGACGCGTAGATTGTAAAGAAAATAAAAAATGCCACTGCCAAGCCTATTTGTGCAGCCCAATTACTTTTAGTAGACAATTCATAAATTAAGTATACGGAAATAGGCAATGAAAGAAGATAGTTATTACTCTTAGCAATAGCCTTTTCAAAAGTCGATATACATTTATCAGTCAGGTTTGGAGAAAAATAAAGGGCTAATGGGATGAGAAATAAGCCAGCAAAAAGTATATCTATTACAACTTCTTTCAATTTAGAAACTCCATATCTAAGTACATATAACAATTTTATAGTACGCGAAGGGCGGATCTTTCTGCCAACGATACGCTCATGTATTTTATAAATCATTTTTACCAAATAACTTAACACATTGCTATATATATTTTTTTATTAGCACTCAAACTCTCAATAAAAGAGAAAATGCGCTCGCCGCTCATTTTCTTGAATATGTGAGCATCACAACTACACTGTATATAAAAACAGCACCATTATTGGTAATAGTATGAAAACACGTTCCCCATTTTTAAATTACATAGCTGAATATATGCTAGTTCGTCAATATTCATTACGCACCGTAGATACCTACCTAAGATGGATTGCATCTTATATTCATTTTCATAATAAGCGCCACCCCGCCTCAATGGGAGACAATGAAGTCGAACGCTATCTAGAACACTTAGTTTTAAAGCAAAATGTTGCACCACGAACGCAAGCCACCGCTCTCAATTCATTGTCATTTTTATACAAGCACATAATAAAAAGTGAACTATCGTTAAACTTAAATTTTGCCCGCAGTAAAAAACAAGCAAAACTGCCTGTCGTAATGACGCCAGAAGAAGTTAAGCTGCTTATGACTCATTTAAATAAGCGCTATTATCTTATTGCAGGCCTTATGTATGGTAGCGGTTTAAGAGTAATGGAAGCGGTGCAGTTAAGGGTGAAAGATATTGATTTTGATTATAAATGCATTCAAGTATGGAATGGGAAAGGTAATAAACACCGTATTGTAACGCTGGCCACAGAGCTAATACCTATGCTAAGAAATCAAATTTTGAACGTTGATGACTATTTAAAACTGGATTTAAATAATACGGAATATTCTGGCGTATGAATGCCATATGCTTTAACAAAAAAATATCCAAGTGCCGCAAAATCGCTTGCGTGGCAGTATTTATTTCCTTCTCATATATTAAGTTCAGATCCTCAACGTGGTGAAATAAGACGACATCATTTTCATCACTCTTGTATTAGAAAAGAGGTTAAAAAAGCCGTCCAAAAATCAGGATTAACAAAAATAATAACACCTCATACATTAAGACACTCTTTTGCTACTCATCTACTGCAAAATGGCGCCGATATAAGAACTGTTCAAGCTCAGCTTGGCCATTCTGATGTTAAAACCACACAAATATATACCCATGTACTGCAACAAGGTGCCAACGGGGTTGTTAGCCCTTTTTCAAGATTATAAGCATCTCTTTTTAATTCTCTACGAATACATATTCGCTTTAAGACCAATACCGCTATCTATTTCTACTTTGAAAACCCATAAAAAAGCCCCACTTGATATTACTCAAGCAGGACTCCACACTAATTTTGTATCAATAAAAGCGCCTAAACTGCAGGCGCTTTGCATTATTGAATTTTATTGGTTAACCACGCTTTTAAGCGGATTAACTGGCTGTGCGTTGTCGTCTAGGATGTTCATATCGAAGTCGAACTCATCAACACGAATCGCTTTTTCACGCTTTTTGTTGTAATCACTTAACTGAACAAATTCAGCGTCGTTAATTACTTTTGCAGCAAGTGCATTTTCAAGTGTGATTGAAAAACGCGTGCCCGGCTTAAAGGTTTTAGCACGTAGCGCTTTTTTCACTTTAGCTAAAAGCTCTAGTGACGCCATTTTAGCTTTGTAAGCTTGCTCGTTGATATGATGACCATCACCTTCAATTGGCTTAACTAAATGCGTTATTTGCGCTTTAAATGCCGTATCAAGCTGAGCTTGTTTTGCTAGTTCACGGATTAAATCATCGCTGATTTTTGGCATTTTAGTTGAGTAGTTCATAGTAATGAAACGAATGAACTTACGAGTACCACTTGCAGGGAAGTTATCTAAGAACTTGTGCAATGCTTCTTCTGCACTTTGTAGTGCAAAACGAGTCGCATAATGGAAGTAAGGAGCCGCTTGTTCACGCTCGCTGCTTGCTACTTTTTGCTCGTAATACTTAATAGATGCCATAGCTGCATACAAGAAGCTCATTACATCGCCTAAACGTGCTGAAAGCATTTCAGCTTGCTTTAATTTACCGCCAAGTACTAGTAACGAGAAATCAGCATAGACAGCTAATTTAGCTGATAGTTTTTGCACTGCTTTTTCGTAGTCACGTACTTCAGGTAGTGCTGAGTTTGCACTCGCGGTAAACGGTAGCACACCTAAGCGGAATGCACGTAAGCTGTTTGCTGTACTGTAGCCAATTGTTTTACGTAAAATACCGTTAAATTCTGCATCTGCGTTTTTGTCATCGCTGTGGATAGACTCAACCATAGATTGTAGATATGGGTGACAACGCATAACACCTTGACCAAAGATCATCAGGTTACGAGTAAGAATGTTTGCGCCCTCTACCGTAATGGCAATTGGCTGCGCCACATAACCGCTAGCAAGCGTGTTTTGAGGACCATTCTGAATTGCTTTACCCGCTTGAATATCCATTGCTGAGTCAAGTACATCACGACCAAGCTCTGTCATATGGTATTTAGCAATTGCCGTTACTACCGATGGTTTTAAGCCCATGCCTAAACCTTCAGTTGTCAGTACTCGCATTGCTTCTTGTAGGTATGTTTTACCTGCAATGTCAGCTAGCTTTTCTTGAATACCTTCGAATTGACCAATTGATAAACCAAACTGTTCACGCACTGCTGCGTACTCAGAAGCTGATTTAAATGCAACTTGAGCTGTACTTACACCCAATGCTGGTAATGAAATACCACGACCTGCGCCTAAACAGCTAACTAGCATTTGCCAACCGCGACCGATGTTTTTCTGACCACCGATAATAAAGTCCATTGGTACAAATACTTTGTTACCACGTGTAGTACCGTTGTAAAAACGGATACCCATAGGATCATGACGGTTACCAAGTTCTACACCAGGGTGCTCTTTTGGAATAAGTGCACAGGTAATACCTAGGTTTTCTTTGCCACCTAGTAGACCATCTGGGTCAACTACTTTAAACGCTAAACCAAGTACAGTAGCAATTGGCGCGAGTGTAATGTAGCGTTTGTCCCACGTGATTTCTAAGCCAAGTACTTCTTCGCCTTTGTACATACCTTTAGTTACGGTACCTACATCTGGAATACCGCCTGCATCAGAGCCTGCTTCTGGGCTGGTTAATGCAAAACATGGAATGTCTGTACCATTTGCAAGGCGTGGTAGGTAGTGTGCTTGTTGCTCCTCTGTACCAAAGTGAAGAAGTAACTCACCCGGGCCCAACGAGTTTGGTACCATTACGGTTACCGCAACCGCTGAGCTTTTAGTAGCAATTGTACCTACAATTGTTGAGTTAGCGTATGGGCTGAACTCTAAACCGCCAAACGATTTAGGGATGATCAGCGAGAAGAAACGCTCTTTTTTCAAAAACTCTAAAATGTCGTTTGGTAAATGAATACCATTTTGAATGACTGAATCGTCAATCATGCCAAGTAATTCTTGTACTGGGCCATCTAGGAACGCTTGCTCGTCTGCGGTTAATTTAGCCGCAGGAACGTCGCGTAGCGCGCTGAAATCTGGTTTACCTTGATAGATAGACCCTTCTAGCCATACATCACCAGCGTCTAACGCTTCTTGCTCAGTAACTGAAATGCTTGGTAGTACTTTTTTTAATTTTGTACGTAAACTCATAACGAACTCATCCGACCAGATAAATAATACCTACATTACGTCATAAAAATCGCTTTAGATCAATTACTCTATTCAATTAATTAACAGTTTTTGCAATTTATTTTCTTTACCTGAACGTAAACTGTTGAAATAAAAAGGCTTGCACCTGTACGCTGAATTGTTATTTTTTTTGTTAAAAATTTAATAATTCTGGTTGTTGGCGCCGCAAATACGGATTTGGTAATAAAGTAGAAACAAAAAAACGCAGCCTAAAATTAGGCTGCGCTTTTTAAATATGGGAATGTGAGTAAACCTAGCTTATTTTAACCACTTGTTTACCTGTAAAACCACCTGCTAACTGGTTGTTTAATGCGCTAGAAACAGCCTTTGCGTTAAAATCAACAGCTAATACTTCTGGAGGAATTATTTCGCCATTAGAGACCGTTTCAAGCAACAAATTACCCATAAAACTCATGCGCTGCTGCGCGCATAGGCTATTGGCTAACCACGCGCCACCTAAGGATACAATACTAATATTGGGTGCTCTACGGTACATTAGCTGCTGTTCAAAATTAGGTAGTGGATTTAAACAAGCAATACGACCACAAAAACGCATTAGCTCGATATTTTGAATGGTCGATTCCCCACCCATAATATCAATAACGGCATCAAATCCTTGTGGGCCAAGCTCTCGGCGAATTTTGTCACATAAGGCTTTGTCATTGTAATCAAAGACTACATCAGCCCCTAGCTGCTTAACCAATTTGTGGTTACGCTTGGAGGCGGTTGTAAATACATCGGCACCGCGCTGCTTTGCAAATTGAATAGCAAATTGACCTACAGCACCAGCCCCGCCTTCAACAAAGAGGGTATCGCCTTCAGTTACGGCTAATTTATCTAAGCTGATAAGCGCTGCCATTCCGGCGCAGGGCAAAGTAGCAGCCTTATCACTGGCTAATTGCTGCGGAATGATAGACACTGCATAATTAGGCACTTTTGCGTATTCGCTCAATATCCCTTGCTCACCAATACTGGCGTGCCACATTACACGCTCACCCACGCCAGGAAATACGCCTTTACCCGCTTTAACCACTACACCCACTGCATCCAAGCCTAAAACATGCGGATACTGCCATAAACAAAAGCCAGATTTAGCAAATTGCGCATCCACCGGATTTAAACCAACATACTCCACTTTTACTAACAGCTCATTACCTGTGCATTGAGGCACAGGTAATTGAGTATCCGATAAGTTAATATCCTCATTAGGCTCTATTAAGGCAATAGCCTGCATAGATGAAGGAATAGTATCTGGGTTTGTAACTACAGTATTAGGCATCAAAAACTCTACTAGTTAGTATTACTTAACGCGTAACTCCATCGTCCATTAAATGACTGGTAAGCATTTACCTTAGCCAGTAACGATGAAATAGTTGAATCAACGGCATTTTCTTGTGCTATTAAAACATCCTGACGTGCATCTAACAACTCTAAGTAAGGAATTTGCCCTTCTTCATACATTGCTTGTGCTTGTAAAAATGCATTATTAGCAAACTGATACCGCTGCTCAGCAAAACGCGATTGCTGTGCTTGATTGACCAAGTATTGCAATGAAAGTTCACTCTCGTTAATCGCTTTTAACACCACTTGTTGATAGTCAGTATAAGCAGCTTCACTTAAAAACTGCTGCGCATCACGCTGAGCCAACAACGCAGGATAACTTAATAAAGACCATTGTACTTGTGGTGCAACTTGCCACTGCTGCTGGGTGTCGCTAAAACCATTACTACCCAAACTTAGCACACCTGCAAAACCACTTAAGCTGATATCGGGTAATAAAGCTTTACTGGCTGCCACACTTAAACTATTTGCTTGGCTAAAGTCATATAATGCTCGGCTAATATCGGGCCGTAGTGCAATCGCCTGATTTGGCTTTGCTAGTGACACTTGAAATGCCTTGCTCAATATAGCGCGTTCATCTTTAATGCTCAGTGATTGCGTTGGTTGTGCACTTAATACCGCCAGCGTAGATAAGTCACGAAACTTAGCATATTCAATCGCCGGAATGAGCGCTTGTTGCTGCCTAAGTTGCGCCATGGTGCGGTTTAAATCAAGCTCATTTGCCACACCTTCATCTACTTGCGCCTGCAGCACTTGAATGCTTTGTTCAAGTGCTTCTATTTGCATTTCAATAATTTGTTGCTTTTGCAGGTTGCCCTGATAGCTGGCAAACCCTTTAACCACAGATGACACAATTTCAATTTGTAATAGCCTAACTTGCTCTGCTTGGCTCATAGCTTGTGAATTTGCGGCATCAACGAGTGCAGTTATTCGACCAAATAAGTCGAGCTGCCAGTCAAGTGCAACATTTGCACTTGACTGTCGGCTATTGGTATCGCCTAGTCCACTTCGTTTAGCTCCAACCTCAACACCGCCTTGCGGTAAGTATTGTGCTTGTTGTTCACCAATACGTGCCAACGCACTTTTAAGCACTAACTGACTCGTTTGTAAGTCGTAGTTATTAGCTAATGCGTTACTAACAAGCTGGTTTAATTGCGCTGAACCTAACTTGTACCACCAGTTTTGCTCATCTTCACCCATAAACTGCTCTGCAGATATTGCCTTGGCAACAAACTCATTAATCTGTTGTTGCTGAGCTGCTGTGTCAATTTTACTCGCACAACCTGATAACACAGCAACCGCTAATGCAGAACTCAACCATGGCGATAATTTAAGAGCGCTTAAGTTAAATTTAGTCATGCGAAGGCTCCTCAACGCGCTGCTTTTTTACCACCAGCATATAAAACACCGGTGTAAATAATAGTCCAAACACAGTTACACCTATCATACCCGAGAACACCGCATTACCCATGGCATGACGCATTTCTGCCCCAGCACCGGTTGCCAATACAAGCGGTATGACACCTGCGGTAAAGGCAATTGATGTCATTAAAATTGGACGTAAACGTAATCGACACGCCGCTAACATCGCCTCAAGGTGCGATAATCCAGTGTCGTGTTTATCTTTAGCAAATTCCACCATAAGGATGGCATTTTTAGAAGCCAATGCGACCAGTACAATTAACGCTATTTGGGTAAATATGTTGTTGTCTGAACCTACAAACCACACCCCTAATAACGCCGAGAAAATAGTCATAGGTACAATTAAAATAATGGCCAATGGTAAACGTAGGCTTTCATACTGTGCAGCCAGTACCATAAACACAAGCAATACCACCAGTGGGAACACGTACACCATAGTATTGCCGGCAAGTACTTGCTGATACGTTACCTCAGTCCATTCATATTCAATACCTGTAGGTAGCGTTTTCGCCAATACATTTTCAATCGCTGTTTGCGCTTGGTCTGAGCTGTAACCTGGCGCTGGGCTGCCGTTAAGTTCAGCACTTGGGTAACCGTTGTAGTGCATAACACGATCAGGGCCTATAGTTGGCGTTACCGTAAGCACTGAGCCTAGTGGCACCATATTACCTGCACGATTACGTACTTTTAGGTTTAGTATTTGCTCTGGGTCTACCCTAAATTCAGCATCTGCTTGAGCATTAACCTGGTAAGTACGACCAAACAAATTAAAGTCGTTTACATACACTGAGCCTAAATAAATTTGTAACGAGTTAAACACTTCATCTAATGGAATACCTTGAATAAGCGCTTGCTCACGGTCAATATCAATATCCATTTGTGGCACTTGAATTCTAAAGCTTGAATACAGCCCCATTAACGCCGGATCTTTTTGCGCCGCAGCAATCACTGATTGCAAACTGTTAAATAAGGCTTCAAAGCCTTTGTTAGCTCTATCTTCTATTTGCAATTTAAAGCCACCTGTGGTGCCTAAGCCTTGAATTGGCGGTGGCGGAAACACAGCGACAAAGGCTTCATCAATGGCCGCAAAACGTTGGTTTAATTGCGCTGCAATAGCCGAAGCCGACATACTCGGATCCGTACGCTCTGCAAAAGGCGCCAGTGGCGTAAATACGATGCCGCTATTTGGGCTATTAGTAAAACCATTCACTGAAAGGCCAGGAAACGCTACCGTGTTCGCAACCCCAGGTACCTCTAATGCAATTTGCTGCATTTGTTTTACCACCGCTTCTGTACGGTCTAAACTTGCAGCGTCAGGTAACTGCGCAATGGCGACTAAGTATTGCTTATCTTGTTGTGGAATAAAGCCACCCGGTACCGCATCAAACAATTTAATCGTACCGCCAACTAAGGCAATATACGCAACCATAACCACAACGCTCATACGAATAAGCTTTTGTACCAGCTTTTCATACCCTTTAGCACCACGGTCAAACACGCGATTAAAAGGTTGGAATAACCAACGGCCAAATAATTTATTAAGCACGCGGGTAAACGCATCAGGCTCGGCATCATGTGATTTCAACAATAAAGCAGCCAGTGCTGGCGACAGCGTTAATGAGTTAAACGCCGAAATTACCGTTGAAATAGTAATGGTTAAGGCAAATTGCTTATAAAACTGCCCTGAAAGCCCAGTAATAAAAGCCGTCGGAATAAATACCGCACATAATACTAATGCAATCGCAATAATAGGGCCGGTTACTTCCGTCATTGCCACGCGGGTTGCTTCAAGCGGAGATAAGCCATCTTCTATGTTTCGCTCAACGTTTTCTACGACCACAATTGCGTCATCAACCACGATACCAATAGCCAGTACTAAACCAAATAGCGATAAGGTATTAATAGAAACCCCAAGCCATTGCATTACTGCAAAGGTACCAATGAGTGAAATAGGCACCGCAATTAACGGAATAATAGATGCGCGCCAGGTTTGTAAAAACACAATAACCACAATCACCACCAGCACGATTGCTTCGAGTAAAGTGGCGATCACCGCATCAATTGAGCCTCGCACAAATACCGTTGGATCATAAACAATGTCGTATTCAACACCTGCTGGAAAGTCTTTTGATAAACGTGCCATCGTTTCACGCACCTGATCAGAGAGCTCAATGGCATTTGACCCTGGGCGTTGAAATATTGGCATCGCTAAAGCGGGTTTATTATCAAGCTCAGCACGCAATGCATAAGAATCTTGGCCTAAATCAACACGTGCCACATCTGACAAACGCGTAAGCTGCCCTTGCTCCCCAACTTTAATAATGACTTGTTTAAACTCTTCAATGCTATTAAGGCGTCCTTTGACGTTTAATAAAATTTGGAACTGACTGTCATTTGAAATCGGTTGCGAACCTAAACTGCCCGCTGCAACTTGCTGATTTTGCAAGCGTAGTGCATTGACCACGTCACTTGCAGTAAGCTCACGTGATGCTAGCGCATCTGGGTTAAGCCAAACTCGCATTGCATATTTACCACCACCAAATAAACGAATATCACCCACACCAGGTAAACGCGCTATTTCATCTTTGATATTTAAATCGGCATAATTTGATAAATACGCGGTGTCATGGCTGTTTTGGGGTGAATATAAATGCACCACCATGGTTAAATCGGGTGATGATTTTTCAGCAACAACCCCTAAACGTTGCACTTCTTGTGGCAAACGCGGCAGCGCACTATTTACTCGGTTTTGCACTTGCACTTGGGCACGGTCTAAATCAGTGCCTAACGCAAATGTCACCGTGAGCGTCATACGTCCGTCACTGGTTGCTTGTGAAAACATATACAGCATGTTTTCGGTGCCATTTATTTCTTGCTCAAGCGGTGTTGCCACTGTTTGTGCAATAACCGTCGGGTTCGCACCTGGATAACTGGCAGTCACAACCACTGTCGGTGGTACGACTTCTGGGTATTCACTGACCGGCAGCTGAAATAATGAAATGCTACCTGCAATTAAAATAATCAACGACAGCATGGCCGCAAAAATCGGTCGCTGTATAAAAAAGTGTGAAAATTTCATCTAATAACCTTATTGCTTAGCAACTAAATCGGCAGGGTTAGCACTTAGCGTAAATGCCACGCCTTGGGTATTAATTGCCACTTTATTTGGTGATATCGGCATACCCGGTCCTACACGAGCAGGGCCATTTACAGCAATAACATCGCCTTGCTCAAGTCCTGATGTGATGGCTCGCAACGATCCATAGCGCTCACCTACCGTTACAAGCTTATACTGCAGCACATTGTTTTCGCCTACCGTTAACACAAAGCGATTTTTTAAATCTGTGCCTATGGCTCTGTCTGGAATAATGACAGTGTCACGCACTGCATTGGCAGCTAACTTAATGCGTGCAAATGAGCCCGAACGCAACTCGTTACTGCGATCATCAAATACCGCACGAACGCGTAAAGTGCCTGTAGATGCGTTAATTTGATTATCTATAAAGTTAATATGGCCGCTATAGTTAAAATCGTCTTGCCCTACTTTTTGCATTACAACAGGCTGTTTGCTTGCAGCTGTTACTTCGTCAAATGCGCTATTCCAAGTGCGTTCATCTACATCAAAGTAAGCGTACATTTTGTCATTAGAAACAATTGAAGTAAGCACGCTTTGCCCTGCAAGTACGTTGTTACCTTTGGTAATATTTGCGCGAGAAATCACGCCATCAATAGGAGAAACCACTGACGTAAACTCTAAATCGAGCTTTGCAGCTTTAAGCTGCGCTTGCAGTGCAGCAAGTTGTGCTTCACGCTGACGCAGAGTCGATGTACGCGCTTGTGCTTGCTCAGTCGAAATGGCTTTTCGCTCAGTTAAGCGTACCGCACGCGATGCTTCGCTTTTTGCTTGTTCAAGTGCTGCTTGAGCACTTTTAACCTGAGCGCTTAAACTGTCAACGGTTGCAGCGAATGAGCGGTCGTCTAAACGAAATAATACATCGCCTTGTTTAACGCTATCCCCTTCTTTAAATTCAATTTGCTCAATAATGCCGGATACACGCGGCATTAATGCCACTTTTTGCGGTGACTCTAAGCGTGTTGTATAGGTGTGCCAACTTTGAACTGGCTTAACCAAGACCTCGGCTACATCAATAGCTTGTTGTTGCTGTGCGGGTGCTGATTGTGCTGTACCATCATCGGCACAACCGGCCAGTGTGATTAATGCAACAGATAATGCTATAGCAATTAAGTGTTTGTTCATAACGACGCTCCTTTTAATTTAGCGTTGCATAATACGGAACATACTTGATGACAAAAACAATAGATTTTTAAATTCATTAGTGCCAAAATGGCATCAATACTCACTACGTGATGAAATAATGGATACAACCAGTCGACTATTAATGCTGCTTGAAGTGGTAGAGCAAGGCTCATTTGCAAAAGCAGCCGAAATACGAAATATTGACCGCTCAGTGATCTCTAAGCAAATTAGTCGGTTAGAGGATGAACTTGGAGTAAGGCTATTGAACAGAACAACCCGCTCATTCTCTCTTACAGCAGCGGGCGCTGAAATGATAAAAAAAGCAGGTGAGCTACGAAGTCTGCTTGGCGAAACGGTGCGCATGGCAGAAAACTACCACCAAGAGCCACGCGGCGTATTAAAAGTAACCGCATCTACTTTAATAGGTCGACGCTACTTACAGCCAGTGATCAACGATTTTCAAAAACGCTTTCCGCAAGTGGAAGTAGAACTGCGTTTGGATGACCGATTGGTTGATATTGTATCTGAAGGATTTGATTTAGCGTTTAGAGTGGGTGAGCCCAAAGACTCATCATTAATTGCTCGTAAAATTGCCCGTAATCGTTTGTTACTATTAGCCGCGCCAGCGTTTATAGAAACATACGGTATGCCTACAACAATCACTGATTTGGCACAATTGCCAGCGGCCAGTTATGCCAGCAACTCACTGCGGGTAGAAGGCATAAATTACTATAACCACACTGGCGAGCATTGCGCGCAAAAAATAAAAAGTGTGTTTAGAGCAAACGATGCAGAAGTGTTACTGATGAAAACTCTCTCTGGCACCACCTACTTTTTAGCGCCGGCATTTATTTTAGATAAAGAAGTGATTGATGGGCAACTGGTGCCCTTACTTACGGATGTAAAATTAATGGAACATAATGCAATGTATGCTGTATACCCACACCGAGATTTACCGGTAAGAACACGATTGTTTTTTGATGCCGTGCGTGAATACATTGGCAAAGAAAGACCGATTTGGGAGAACAGTATTCCTAATTTTGATCAAATGTATTAAGCCGCATCTGCACAGAGGTTAATATCAGAAAAAAACCGCATTGCGCCCCGCATCTTTTGCCTTATAAAGCTGCTTATCTGCTTGCGCTATTAATTCAGCCAAATTTAGTTGTTGGTACTTAACTACGCCAATACTGGCTGTTAAATTTATGGTTATACCATTGGCTTCAATATATTTATTTGCAACGGCTTGTCTAAGATTTTCAGCCATTGCCAGCGCGGATTGTGCACTATCAAAATTGCTCATTAAAAAAATTCTTCACCCTCCACCCTAAACACATACCCTTTTGCAAAAGTAATCCTAAATAGAGTTGCCAACTCAACCAGCACTTTATCTCCTACATCATGGCCGTATTCATCATTTATTTGTTTAAAGTGGTCAAGATCAATTAAAAACAAGTACAACTGTGATTTGTCTTTTATCTCCACTTCAAAATAATGACTCATAGACAAACGGTTTCCTGCTCCCGTGAGAGGATCAAGTAAGGCCAAGTTTTTAAGTCGCTTCGAAAATTCGGCCCTATTTCCTTCAAAAACATGAGAAATGACCCATATAATAATATAAATAAACAGTAAGTTGAGCGCTAGGTTAAAAGAGGAAAAATAAGGGCTTGGTAATTTATAAAGCAACACTGATGATTGCATAACCAAAAGTGTGGCCGATAACACAATACCGTATTTTCGACCAAGAAGTAGATAATACAAAATGGGTAAAGAAAACGCCCACAAAAACAAACCATTTTTAAGTGGTGCCAAAAAGGTTCCACATAGTATAACGAGCGTTACAGTCATACAAACCGTTATGGCATACCAGTTTCGTTGCTTGTTTTTAACCAATTGTATAAAAATATAAAAACAAAGTGCGGAAAAACACACCTCTAAGCCGGCTACAATATAAAAATGATTTTTTGATAGGTTAAACACAGCAAAAATAAATGACAGCAAACCAAAAAATAAACACATCCATTTTAAGACATGCTTACGTAATATTTTTGTACTGTTAAGAGCGGCTATATCCATAAAAAACTTAAATCAAAACTAATCGTTTATATTAACCCTGAAATGCAATAATCACAATTTTATGCTTAACAACCCCCTTTAAAATAAGCAAAAAGGATTGGTTAAATGCAGCTATTCTGTAAGCAGTTCATTAACTGTGCCAACCAAGTCAGCAAATTCCTCATCAACATGTGCGACTTGTTTAGGGCTTAAGGTTTGATTTAATTTAACCAGCAACTGTGCGTATGCCCTTAAATTTTCCTCATTTCTCTCAATGAGTTCAGCACTCATAAACAGCTCTCGTTCTGTAATGATAGTGCGTAACTGCTGCGCAAATTGGGCATCATCAAGGGTTTGCTGATTAAAAAGCGCTTCAAGTGCACCTAACCGAGTTAGTTTATAGTCATACCATAAATTGCTGGTACTGATATATTCACTGTTGGCTTGTGACACTAGCGTTCGCTGCTCTGAGGTGAGCTTACCAAGCCATTGTTCGTAATAGTCTAGTTGCCTGTCTAAACGAGACTGCTGATGCTCCTCTTTGGTTAATGAAGCGTGCTCTTTTATTTCGTCATTAATTTGATCGCGAATGTTTTCTATCATTTCACTGCGTTGTGATGGAGTTAACGTTTTTGCCAGCTCGATTAAGGGATCACTCGCGTACAAAAGTAAATTGCGCCAATGCTGCTTTACCTGCGTTATTTTTGCCATTAACTGCGCTGTATCGGCTTGTTTATCGAGCAACTGCCTTAAGTCGAGTAAATCGGCTTTATATTTTGGTAACTCAACCTCTCGGTGCCAATCTCGGGTGTTATTAATAATCACTTTTAACTGCGTTGATTGGCTTTTGTTTAAGTCGACATAATCGTCTATCCAAAACGAAGACAGCCAACCAAGGTTGTTATAAGCAAAGGAGGTAGAACAACTGGCAATAAACAATAAACTGGTTATAAAAATAATTTTGCTTAGTTTTATATTTTTTAAATTATTTAACATTAACAGACCCCGTTTTATGATGCTTTGGTTGCCAAAAATCATCATAAGTAATTATGTAAGCTATTGCTCGCTTTTATTTTTTTCATTTTTCTATAGAATCGCAAGCTAACGCAATTTATATCATGACTATATGCTTAAGTTTAGAATTTTTGAGCTATAGTTAAAGCTACTTGTTAATACGTTTGTATACCTAGGTTATAAACGTTGGCGTTATTAATTTAGCTCATAATTTTTTACCTATCCCTAATAGATTCACTAGGTAAGTTTTACTTTTATGGCGCTTACATAGAACGACAACTAATTTGGAGACATGCTTATGTCACAGTCTAATTTTAAAGCACTGCTACTGGCCGGTATTATGCTCGCTACCCCTCTTGCCTATGCTGGACTAGAAGAAGGGATCAGAGCTGCTAATGCGGGTGAATTTGAAGAAGCACTTAAAGAGTTTAATTATTTAGCTGACAAAGGCTATGCACCGGGTATTTACGAATTAGGTAAGCTATACGAAGGTGGCCATGGCGTTACCCGTGATTATTACAAAGCAGCTGAGCTGTACCAACAAGCCGTTAAAAAGAACCATGTAGATTCAATGTTTGCACTTGCGGTTTTATATGACGAAGGCAATGGCGTTAAATTAGACAAACAAATGGCCATAACCTTATTTGAAAAAGCAGCCAATAAGAACCTTCCCGCAGCACAGTATAACTTAGGTGTAATGTACGCAAATGGCGATGGTGTTAGCCAAGATTATAAAGCCGCCAGAACATGGTATGAAAAAGCCGCTGCTAATAATTACACATTGGCGCAGTTTAATTTAGCACTGATGTATTTTGAAGGCTTAGGAATGCCAAAAAATCTTGAAATGTCGTATGTGTGGAATACCATTGCCGAGTATAACGGCAACATGCAAGCCAGTCACAGCCGTAAACTTGATGAACGTACTATGCTTCCTAAAGAGGTAGCTGAGGCCAAAGAAAAAGCCGATGCAATTTATACCAAAATTTTAGCGGGTACTTATGCTGGCGAAGGACGCCTGTTTTAAGTTAGCTATTATAAAAGCTGAATGAAGTGATTCATTCAGCTTTTTTGTTTTAAGCGTTGCAGGCTATTTTACATAAAGCCACTTTAGCACTTTGATCAGTAATTTATTTTGTTTAAGTAATAAACCAATGCGCGGGTTAACCGAGCCAGAGACTAAGGTATTTTTTGCATGGCTAAAGGTGAGAAAACCTTCTTTGCCGTGATAATGCCCCATCCCCGAATGCCCCACGCCACCAAACGGCACATCATCGGCAGCTACTTGTATTAATGTGTCGTTTACCGCAACTGTTCCGCTGAGTGTTTGCTTAATAATGTACTGTTGCGCCTGTTTATCTTGACCTAAAATGTAAAGGGCTAATGGGTGGTCGCGTAATCGAATATAATTAAGCACGTCCTCTAATTTGTCGTAACTCATAATGGGTAAAATGGGACCAAA
Source organism: Pseudoalteromonas sp. APC 3694 (assembly GCF_030407565.1). Lineage (NCBI taxonomy): Bacteria > Pseudomonadati > Pseudomonadota > Gammaproteobacteria > Alteromonadales > Pseudoalteromonadaceae > Pseudoalteromonas > Pseudoalteromonas sp. APC 3694. Next base: position 12,515 of record NZ_JASDDE010000003.1, on the reverse strand, counting down.
TAGCTCTTCTTGCATTAATTGCATCTCGTCGGTGACATGCGTCACAATATGCAGACCCATACGATGCTTTTCGCCATCTTGCTGGTTTTGTTCAAGCGGTTTAGTAATTTTAGCGCCTTGCTCTTGTGCTTGCTCTAAATAACCTAACAAACGTTGATAATGTGCAGGGCTTATAATCGAGGTCAGGTTTTTCCCTTCAACACCTTGCTTAAAGTGCTTTTTATAAAGTGTGCACAAAGCTTTAATAAACTGATGTTCTAGTGCTTTAGGAACAAATACGTAGTCAGGAGCCACACATATTTGCCCTGCATTGGCCATTTTGCCAAATAATAGAGCACGCGCGGCTTTATTTACATCGGCTTTTTCTAACACAATGACTGGCGATTTTCCGCCTAGTTCTAAAGTGACTGGTGTTAAATTTTTACTGGCCGCGGCCATAACTAACTTGCCAACAGCCGTCGAGCCTGTAAACAGTAAATGCGCAAACGGCAATGATGAAAACTCACTTGCCACGTCGCTACCACCTTGAATAATGGTGCAGTGTTGCCTTAATTCACCTGCAAATATTTTTTCAATAACGGCATTGGTGTTAGGCGTAAATTCACTGAGCTTTAACATCACCCTGTTACCCGCTGCAATCGCAGTAATAACAGGTACCAATGCTAGTTGAATAGGATAGTTCCATGGTGCAATCACACCCACCACACCAATAGGCTGATAGGTGACACTTACTTTTGAGGGCCATAAGCTTAACCCCGCGCTGCGATGACTAGGCTTAGACCAGCGAGGTAGCTTTTTAATAATATGCGCAAGCCCCTGCATGGTGGGCAAAATATCACCTACTAAGGTATCAAAGGCCGTTCGGTAACCAAAATCTTTAGATACTGCAGCAATTAAGTCTTGCTCTAACGTTACAATGTTAGCGCGTACTTGCTTAAGTAAAGCAAGGCGTTGCTCAATGGGTAAGTAAGGGGTGTCTTCAAAAGAGTGCTTTAGTTCATTAAATTGTGAACGCAAAGTCCCTGTAGATAATGTATCAGTGGTCAAAATAGGCTACTCGATTTATAACGTTTTCAAGACTATAACCTTGATCTGTTACACGAGCAATAAAGAGTGATTTTGCAACATAATGAAAAGCGTTGCAAAAACACTCATAAGGTTGGTTGGAACTCATACCGATGCACTGCTTTTGTGTGCATCGGTTATCTGTTTTGTTAGTTGATTAAAGTGGGTTATTAAAAACCAAAAACCTGAGCTGCTATGGTCATTGTTACTAAGGTAATTAAAACAATAGCGACAATATTTAACACAAAGCCAGCACGGATCATGTCTTTCATTTTAATTTCACCCGAGCCAAACACAATCGCATTGGGTGGTGTGGCTACTGGCATCATAAACGCACAACTACACGCAATCGCAGCTGGAATAACCCACACTAACGGACTGCCAGTTATTGACTCAGCAACAGGCCCCAGCAATGGTAAAAAGCCTGCGGCTGTTGCCGTATTACTGGTAATTTCCGTTAAGAAAGTAATAAGTGCCACCACCACAAGAATGCTCATAACTAAAGGAATTGCACTGGCCCCCTCAATCATGTTGGCAATGTAGACAGCTAATCCAGATGATTTAATTTGCGAGGCTAGCGTCAAGCCCCCCCCAAATAAAAGCAACACACCCCACGGCACTTTAGCGGCACTTTCCCAATCTAAAATACGCGCATCACTGCCTTTATTTGCAGGAAGTACAAATAATAATAATGCCGCTGCAATTGCAATACCGGTATCTGAAATTTTAAGCCCGGTCACATCGCCTAGTAATGGTCTGAATATCCAACAAACAGCTGCAAACGCAAATACAAACAACACGCCCTTTTCAGCACGTTGCATTTCACCTAATTCTTTTAGCTGAGAAGAAAATACCGTTTTAGTATCAATTCGCTTGTTCGCTTGTACATTCGCATCGACCTTATAAGTGAATTTAGTTAACCAAATCCAGCTGATCAGCAACATACCGAGCGCTAAAGGCACACCAACAATCATCCACTCGGCAAAGCCAATTTCAATCTGATAACTGTCTGATAGGTACGCCGCCATTAATGCATTTGGTGGAGTACCGATTAAAGTAGCAATACCGCCAATACTCGCGCCATAAGCAATCGACAGTAAAAGGGCTTTACCAAAACCTTCATTACTAGGATCTGAGCTTTTAACTAAATGGGTAATAGATAAAGCGATAGGTAGCATCATTACTGCTGTAGCGGTATTAGACATCCACATTGATAAAAATGCAGTCACTAACATCATCGCTAAAATCTGTAAGCTTGGTTTTTTACCTGCATAAAGCATAGTTCTTAATGCAATACGCTTGTGTAATCCCCAACGCTCCATCGCTATTGAGATTAAAAAGCCACCTAAAAATAAAAAGATCAGCGGATGCGCATAAGGCGCTGCAACACTTTTTATCGCGGCTATATCAACAATCGGCGAAATCACTAAAGGGAGTAACGCAGTAGCAGGAATAGGCACTACCTCACTCACCCACCACGAGGCCATCCAAAATGCTAAGCCTGCGGTTTTAAATGCTGCCGCCGACATACCTACTGGCGGCTCAACTAAGCAAGTAAGTAGCATGACACATGGGCCAAGTAACAATAACAGCCATTGCATAAATGGCTTTTTATTCGCGTTATTTTCTAAAATACGTTTTGTCATTTGTTCAGCCCTTAAAATTTATATTTAAGACCAAGCGCAACACTGTTATCAGCATTTTCTTCTAGGTCGAGGTCAGTGTACAAAAGGTAAGCGGTAGTTTGCTTATCAAAAATGTAGTCTACACCAGTAGTCCACTGTGAAGCGTCTGAGGTTTGACGTAGTTTTGAATCATCTTTTGCAAATTGTACTTTAGGTACCCATTTGTCTAACTTATAGCTTGCGCTTAGTACATAACCGTTGCCAGACTTAGCGCCGTCAATCGATTCTGAATGCTGGTACAATGCCCCTAATTGTAATTTTTCAAACTTATACACACCCGCAATACGGCTTGCTTTAATGTTATTAAGCGAATCAACATGGCTGATTGAAATAGAGTAAGGTGTTTTATTTAAATTACGGTCGCCGTAAATTAGCGTAGCAGCAAATCCTGCTTCGTTATCTTTGTTGTCATCTTTTGGCGCATAGGTAAATGAAAACTGTGCATTGTGCCAGTATTTAGAGGTATAAGTAATGGTGTCGCCTAATCGGTCTTGTCCGGCAATAACTTGTGAAATATCTGCTTGGGTTTCGTTAAAGTTATCAAGCTTACCTTCTGAATATTTAAAGCGCGTGTCGTTTCGCCCAACCACCACTTCACCAAACGCACCTTTTAGGCCAAGGTAAGTATTACGTGCTGCAAAAGGCTCATTGGTGTCGTCGTGTTCAAAACCTTTTACTTGAACTTCGTATTTAAATACCGCGGTAAAATACTCATTTAATTTATGGTTACCTTTAATGCCAATACGCGAAAAAGGGGCATCTATTTGCGTGCCTTCATCTGCGTAACGCATTATGCCTGTGTCGGTGTTAGCAATTTGTACTTCGGCTTTACCATACACTGTGTAGTCTGCTGCAAAAGTGGTTGCAGGTAACGTGGCAACACTGCATAACGCAGCAAGTACTGAACCTTGGAATAGATTGTTTTTCATTATGTGTCCTAATTATGTGATGCTACTTGTTGTCTGCACCTACAAAGCAAGAACATGACCAACTAAAAATAATAAATATTTTCAGTAAGTTAAAAAATAAAGGTTTAAAAATAAACACTGAAATGTGCGGGTTTCCACACATAAAAAACACTCAACATCACCATTTCCACCCATTAATCGGTGAACATATCCCGATTAAGGTTATATTTACTCATTTTATCGTAGAGGGTTTTACGCGCAATTTGTAAGGTTGTCATGGTGTCTTTAATGCTGCCATGGTTAAGCTCTAGCGCCTCTTCAATTAAGGATTGCTCATAAAAGCTGACCTTTTCGGCTAGGCTCAAATCTAATGATAGCGTGCTGTTGCTTGAGTCACTTTGTGCAAATGCCAGATCGGGGCCTAGCAATACCGCGCGCTCGGCTTGATTTCTCAATTCCCGCACATTGCCAGGCCAATCGTGCGCTAGTAAACGTTGTTGTAGTTCTATATTGAGCGCCCCTAACGGTTTATGAAAGCGGGTCGCAGCAATAGAACTAAAATGCTTAAATAACAGTGGAATATCTGCTTTTCTGTCTCTTAATGCAGGAATACTGACTTTTACTAAACTCAATCGGTAATATAAATCGGCTCTAAACTCACCTTTTTCTACTAGCGAAAGTAAATCGACTTTGGTGGCTGCGACAATACGAATATCAAGCTCTATCGCTTTATTAGCACCGACCGGAGTTACTTTTCGCTCCTCGAGTACCCGTAGTAATTTAACTTGAAGTGATAAAGGAGTGCTTTCAATTTCATCTAAAAAAACGGTGCCGCCTTGAGCAAACTCAAATTTACCTTTGCGATCGTGTGTTGCGCCAGTAAAGGCTCCGCTGATAGCCCCAAACAGTTCGCTTTCTATTAATTGCTCTGGGACTGCGCCACAGTTAATAGCCACAAACTGAAAGCTTGAACGGTTACTATGATCGTGTAAATAACGGGCAACCAATTCTTTACCTGTGCCAGTTTCACCTTCAATCAGCACATCAGCCGGAGTATCAATCACCGTATTGAGTAGGTTCATCATGTGCTGCATTTTAAGCGTATCACCTAAAATACGCACACCGGGCGCCGACGTTTTCTCAACCGCGCGCTTCAGAGCTCTATTTTCCATAACTAAAGCACGTTTGTCTGAGGCCCTAGCAATGCAATCTAATAAATTTTCGTTCAGGGGTTTTTCAAATAAATCATACGCGCCCAATTGCATTGCTTTTACCGCTACAGAAACATCAGCATAACCGGTTAAAAATATCACGGGTAGTTCGCTATCGAATGCTTTTACCTGCTCAATAAAAGTTAAACCATCCATAGTTGGCATATTTATATCACTGAGGACAACGCCACAAAAACTACGATTTAAGCGACTTAAGGCAACACTTGCATCACTAAAACACTGTACCTCATACCCCTCGAGCGTTAATAGCTGATTCAATGAATCGCGGATCATCGCTTCATCATCAATAACAATAATCTGTTTGCAAACAACGGCTTCAATCATTTTTAGTGGCCTCTATGCTTGATAAACTAATAATAAATTGCGCACCGCCTTCAGGGCGATTATGTGCAGTTAAGTAACCATTAAATGATTCAATAATTTGCTTTGAAATCGATAAGCCCAGCCCTAAACCGTTACTTGATTTGGTACTATAAAAAGGTTCAAAAATAGACCCCAGCACATGATGCTCAATACCAGGGCCACTATCTAATATAGAAAGCTTAACGCGCTCTTCAAAGCATTCAACATCAAAACTGAGCTCTCTAACTGGCTCACCTTTCATTGCCTGTGATGCATTGGTGATCACATTAACCAATACTTGTTCAAACTTTAACGCATCGACCCACACCGTGATCTCTTGCGAAAACTGCGGTGCACTTACGTTAACATCGTCTTGTTTAAGTTGCGGGTGGGTGATCATCAACGCATTATTTAATAACGCCGACAGCGGATGAGGCCGAAGTTGCATGGTCGCCGGTTTACTAAAGTGTTTAAGCTGCGCCACTATTTTATGCACCCGCTCTACCAAATTCTCGATAATGATTAAATTTTCATTTAATGCGTTGAGCTTTCCCTTTTTTAGGAAAATTTTAGCACTGGCTAAATAGGTGTTCATTGCGCTGAGCGGTTGGTTAATTTCGTGATTAATGCCCGCACTCAATTGCCCAATAGTGGCTAATTTTGCCGACTGTACTAGTGCGGTTTGGGCTTTTTCGAGTGCTTGGGTACGCTCTAGTACCTCAAGCTCTAAACTGTGACGCGAATACAGTAATTTTTTATACCCGGCAAAGCGTGCCAATAAGCTATATCCAACAAAAATAAACACCCAATAAAATAACACTAGCCATAATAATCTAGGCACCTGTAAGGCGTTAATGTTTGAAATATCAACAAGCACTGTCATGGTTGCATTCAGATGAGTTAAGGGTCTTGAGGCGGAAACGTATTCATCTTTAGCAATTTTAAATTGCTCAATGCCTTGGCTTTTGTAGCGCTGTTGTTTAATTTGTAGCGGTTGATGATCTAAGTAAGCACGGCGCTGTTTAATATCACGACGCGCGGTAATATCAAGCTCTGTAAAACTATTTAAACGCCATTCGGGTTCATCCGACATGGCAATAATATTATCGGCAAGTTGCAAATAAAAATGGCTTCCTTTTGAGGTATTTAAAAGCGAACGATCGTTTTCAAATTTAGCGACATTAATTTTAAGCGCCACCACACCAATGGCTTTTCCATCTAGGTAAATAGCTTGAGAAAAATAAATTCCGCGCTCTTTTGAGCGCTGACCAAGTGCAAAGTATGCGACCTTTTCACCGGCAAACGCTTGTTTAAAATAAGGTCTAAATGCAAAGTTACTACCTAAAAATGTATAGTCGGTTTGCCAGTTACTACTGGCAATAACATCGCCATGAGTATCTAGTATGTATACATCTGAGGCACCACTGGCTTGTTGAATATCAGCAAGGTAATTGTTAATTGCATTAAAGTGTTGTGATTCATTATTAGTAAAACGAATCAATACGTTATTTTCAGTTAGCAGCTGAGGGATAGCCGCAAATCGAGCGAGTTCGTTATCGATATAATTATTTAATTGGATGACTTGTTGATCAGCTTCAATTTTGGCTTGTCCTAAATCATAAGCACGACCAAACGAAAAGGTGACCACCAATAATAGTACTAACAATATACAGGCAAAAATAATTTTTTTGGGGATGGAGAACATAAACGCCTATGACAACTATGATGCCAATAATAAGTAATAGCCACTATTGTATCGATTTATAGGCCTTTGCAGAAGAAACTTTTTGTTAACAATTGTACTGAAACTAAAAAACCGTGAAATATTACATTCCACGGTTTAATCACCTTTTAAGGTGTGCTGTTTTAGCTTAATTTACGCTTTTGCAACGACAGGTTTGTCTTTAAAATATTTGTATAAGCCAATTAATGAGGCTGCAATCCAAAATATTTCAATCACAAAGCTTGCTAAGTTAAAGTTATAACAAAGGCTAATAAGTAACAAAATAGCGCCACTTAAATTCATTAAGTTATACGTTAAACTTTTAGGTGAAACTTTATTTAGTTGCAGTAAAAAAAATGAACCAACCACTAAAAAAGTGCCACTCATACCAACAATATCAAATAAAAGTGCGATCACACGTCTATCCTTTTCCATTTTAAAACCCAACTGACTGGCCCAATCCATGGGGAGGGTTTTTTTCAATCATTGAAACAGCAAAACCAGCGAAGTTTACCAGCGAAATAAAAGCAAACAAGGGCTTATGTCCGCCCCTCACTACTTTAGACTATAAACAAAACGTTTATTTAAACGTGACTTTACCACCAATCATTTTATAGGCAGGGGTCCCTCTTATAATTGTGGGGCGGGCAAAAGGTCGTTCACAGCCTGGGCATACGCATTCAGTATGGGTGTGATCTTGGGTTATTCTTTCTATAAAACATTTTACTAAAGCACCTTTGCCACCTTTACGGTATTTGAATAACGGTGCCTTACACGCAGAACAAAATATATCGACCGTTTTTGTAGGCCCTTTTTTATTGGGCTTAGCCATACTTCCTCAATAATTACTTTACGATTAGTTAATAGCATAATGCTATCACATCAGCGGTAGAAAATAATGAACGGCTGTTGCGCTAATATATTTTTTAAACAGTCGGTAGATAACTCTACTTTATGAACGATTCGCTTTAGGCTTTTATCGATAAACGGGTTAATTGAGCTGATAACACATTCATATTAAAAGGCTTCACGATAAACCCTGACACTTTAGCATTAATCGCTTTTTTGACAGTCGAAGAACTATCTTCACAGGTCACCATAAGTACAGGAAGGTTTTTCAGCTCGGCATCTTTTCTAATATTATCAAGTAAAGTAATGCCATCCATTTTAGGCATATGAAGGTCTGTTATAACCAAATCAAACATTTGATTTTGCAGTATGTTTAATGCTTGAAGCCCATCTGTGGCTTCAACAATATCTTTATAATCTAACTGCCTTAACATATTAATTAATACATGACGCATTAACGGCATATCATCAACAACAAGTATTTTCATGCGTATGTTTTACCAAAATAGCTGCGAGCAAATTTTCATTAAAACAAAGTAAAGGCGACACGCCAATCTAAAAGGTATTAACAAAAACGTGTTATGTGTAGTAACAACATTAGTTAACAATACCTATTGCCGCAAGTAATCAGATGGATACTTGTATCCCCTTATTTTAGCTAAACAAAAGTTTAAAAAACTGCAAACGAAGCTTGGGTTATATGTGCTAAACTTTTTGCACTTAGTGTTACTTCTAACCCTCGTTTTCCGGCACTAACATATATCATTTCAAAATCTAACGCACTGGAGTGTATGTATGTTTTTAGCCGCTTTTTTTGGCCAACGGGGCTTACTCCTCCCAAAATATAACCGGTACTCGCCTGCACTTTTTGTGGGTCTGCCATCATCACTTTTTTTACTGCACAAAGCTTCGCAAGCTGTTTTAAGTTAACCTGCTGAGTGACGGGAGTCACCGCTACAATAAGCTGTTGCTCTGAGGTTTCTAGCACTAGGGTTTTAAATACTTGGGCGCTGTTAAGATTAAGCTTTTCAACCGCTTCGAGGCCGAAATTAGTATTGTTTATATCGTGCTCGTAACTAAGTATGTCAAACTTAATATCGCTTTTTTTTAGCTGCTCTATAGCGGGGGTCATCTGATAAAGTCCAAAATAAATTTCCCTAATAATTTAGCACATTAAACATAAAAAAACGGCGCTAAAAAAGCGCCGTTTTTATTAGGGTCTATTGATCCGACTAATTACTTAGTTAAGTCATCAAAAAACTTTTTAACCCCATCAAAAAAGCCTTGCTCTTTAGGGCGGTTTTTTGAGCTGTCTTTGCCCATACTTTCATCTAATTCTTTAAGTAAGTCACGTTGACGCTCGTTTAAATTAACTGGCGTTTCAATCACAACCTTACAAATTAAATCGCCTTGAGCACCACTGCGTACTGACTTAACACCTTTGCCACGCATACGGAACATTTTGCCCGTTTGTGTTTCTGACGGTATTTTAAGTTTTGCACGCCCATCAAGCGTTGGCACTTCAATTTCACCGCCAAGGCCTGCGGTGGTAAAGCTTATTGGTACTTCACAATATAAATTATTAGCTTCACGAACAAATATTTTGTGTTCACGAACAGATACTTGCACATACAAGTCACCTGCTGGTGCACCATGCATGCCTGCTTCGCCTTCACCTGATAAGCGAATACGATCGCCAGTATCTACGCCTGCTGGGATTTTAACCGATAGCGTTTTAGTTTTTTCTACACGGCCTTGCCCATGACATTTATTACAAGGATCTGAAATGATCTGACCTTGTCCATGACACGTCGGACAGGTTTGCTGCACGGCAAAAAAACCTTGTCGCATTTGTACTTGGCCTGCACCATGACAGGTTGTACATGTTTTTGGTTTAGAGCCCGCTTTAGCACCACTGCCATCACATGGTTCACAACTAACCCAAGTAGGTACTTTAATCTCAACTTCTTTACCACGAACCGCTTCTTCTAAGCTTAAGTCCATGTTGTAACGTAAATCTGAGCCACGTTGCTGGCGTGATTGACGTCGACCACCGCCGCCACCAAAAATATCACCAAATACGTCACCAAAAATATCACCAAAATCACCTTGGCCGCCGCCAAAGCCACCGTGACCACCGCCACCACCTTGTTCGAAGGCTGCATGGCCGTATTGGTCATACATTTGACGCTTTTGCGCATCAGTCAGTATTTCGTAAGCTTCTTTAACTTCCTTGAATTTAGTTTCAAGGTCTTTATCACCGGCGGTACGATCGGGGTGATATTTCATCGCTAAGCGTTTATACGCTTTTTTTATGTCTCGCTCACTCGCATCTTTGCTTACGCCGAGGACTTCGTAATAATCGCGTTTTGACATATCTATCACACTACTCTTTTCTATTTACAGCGTTAGCTGCTGGACAAACCGATAAATCATATCGATTTATCATTGAATTTTTAAAGCGTTTTATTCACTTCTCTTTACATGCAAAAGGCGCGTTAAGCTTTAGCCTACGCGCCTCATGTGTTCATCCTAACTCAAACACTTGATTTGGTCATGTGTTTTAAATTAGCGAGAAGCGTTAGCAACAATTACTTGTCGTCTTTAACTTCTTCGAACTCTGCATCAACAACATCGTCATCTTGCTTAGCTGACTGTTGTTGTTCACCAGCGTCACCACCAGCTTGTTGTGCTTTAGCTTGAGCGATTTCCATTAGCTTTTGAGACTTTTCAGCAAGCGCTTGCGTTTTCGCTTCAATCTCTGCTTTGTCATCACTCTTAATTGCTGCTTCTAGGTCAACAACAGCCGCTTCAATCGCGTCTTTGTCTTCGCTTGGCAGAGCATCACCCGCTTCTTCAATTTGCTTACGTGTACCGTGAACAAGTGCATCAGCTTGGTTACGTGCAGCTACTAACTCTTCAAACTTTTTATCGTCTTCAGCGTGCGCTTCTGCATCACGAACCATTTTTTCAACTTCTTCATCACTTAAGCCAGAAGAGGCTTGAATAGTGATTTTTTGCTCTTTACCTGTATCTTTATCTTTTGCAGATACATGTAAGATACCATCGGCATCAACATCGAATGTTACTTCGATTTGTGGCGTACCACGTTGTGCTGGGCGAATGCCTTCTAGGTTAAATTGACCTAGCGATTTGTTATCACTTGAACGTTTACGCTCACCTTGTAACACATGAATAGTTACTGCAGATTGATTATCTTCTGCTGTTGAGAATGTTTGCGATTTCTTAGTAGGAATCGTTGTGTTTTTCTCAATCAGTGCTGTCATTACTGACCCCATCGTCTCAATACCTAGAGATAATGGTGATACGTCTAGTAATAGTACGTCTTTCACGTCACCTGCAAGTACACCACCTTGAATCGCAGCACCCACAGCTACCGCTTCATCAGGGTTAACGTCTTTACGTGGCTCTTTACCAAAGAACTCAGCAACTGTTCTTTGAACAAGTGGCATACGCGTTTGACCACCCACTAGAATGATATCGTTGATATCGTTCACAGATAGGTCAGCATCAGCTAATGCGCGTTTAAGCGGTTCAATCGACTTAGTCACTAAGTCTTCAACCAGTGACTCAAGCTTAGCACGTGTTAATTTCACGTTCATGTGCTTAGGACCTGATGCATCAGCGGTTACGTACGGAAGGTTAACTTCTGTAGATTGTGCTGATGAAAGCTCAATTTTTGCTTTCTCTGCTGCTTCTTTAACACGTTGCATTGCAAGCGGATCATTTTGTAAATCGATACCTTGATCTTTCTTGAATTCAGCAACTAAGTAGTTGATTACACGGTTATCAAAATCTTCACCACCTAAGTGAGTGTCACCATTTGTCGCAAGTACTTCAAATGTGTGCTCGCCTTCAACTTCATCAATTTCAATGATTGATAAATCGAAAGTACCACCACCTAAGTCGTATACCGCTACTACGTTTTCGCCACGGTTTTTATCCATACCGTATGCAAGGGCTGCAGCTGTTGGCTCATTGATAATACGTTTTACTTCAAGACCCGCAATACGGCCCGCATCTTTTGTAGCTTGACGTTGTGAATCGTTAAAGTATGCCGGTACTGTGATTACCGCTTCAGTTACTTCTTCACCTAAGAAGTCTTCAGCCGTTTTCTTCATTTTTTTCAGTACTTCAGCAGAAATTTGTGGTGCAGCGCGTTTTTCACCGCCTGCTTCTACCCATGCATCGCCATTATCTGCTTTGATAATTTTGAAAGGCATGATGCCGATATCACGTTGTACTTCTTCGTCTTCAAAGCGACGACCAATTAAACGTTTGATTGCAAATAACGTGTTTGTTGGGTTAGTTACCGCTTGACGTTTTGCAGGTTGACCTACTAACGTTTCACCGTCTTGCGTATAAGCAATAATAGACGGGGTTGTGCGATCGCCTTCCGCATTTTCAATAACACGTGCTTTGTCACCATCAAGTACTGCAACACAAGAGTTAGTAGTACCTAAATCGATTCCAATAATTCTACCCATGAATCTTCTCCAACTTCTAAATTCGTTAATACATTCGATGACTAGTTAATAGGGATGCCACAAACTTAATTCAACTGTAAAAATGAAAAAAAACGCATTTTTTTTAATTTATTTACTAGGGGCTGTTGATCTTTGTAGTACATATATCAATCAGCCCACATTGGTAGCCACATCATAGTAAATGCTAAAGCGAGCATTGAATG